>NZ_JBHVUQ010000014.1:0-72224 GCF_042884105.1 Streptomyces sp. NPDC058157 | reverse complement strand
CCCCCCGGCCCGCGACGGCGGGCCCCGCCCCGGGCGCCGGCCCGCTGCGCGTCCACCTCGTCGCCTTCGACGGCGTCGAGGAACTCGACCTCTTCGGCCCCCTGGAGGTGTTCGCCCTCGCGGCGGCCCTCGGCCGGCCCGTCGTGCCCACCCTGGTCACCACCGGCCGCCCGGGCCGCGTCCGCGCCGCCTTCGGGACGCAGATCGAGGTACCGGGCCGCTGGGACCCCTCCTCCGCCGACGCGGTCGTCGTCGTCGGCGGCGGCTACCGCAAGCGCGACGGGCCCGGCGTCTGGGCCGAGATCGACAAGGGCACCCTCCCGCAGGCCCTGCGCCGGGCCGTCCGGCCCGGCCTCACCCTGGTCGGCGTGTGCACCGGCGTCTTCCTGCTGCACGCGGCCGGGCTGCTCGACGGCCGCCCCTGCACCACCCACGTCCGGGCCAAGCAGGACCTGCGCGACCTCGGCCACGACGTCCGCGACGCCCGCGTGGTCGACGACGGCGACCTCGTCTGCGCGGGCGGAGTCAGCTCCGGCATCGACGCCGCCCTGTGGCTCCTGGAACGCCACCTCGGCGCGGAGGCCGCCTCGGGCGTGGAGACCCTCCTGGAATTCGAACGCCGCGGCACCGTCCTGCGGACCGCCTAGGAACCGCCCAGCCAGCTCGTCGCGTCGAGGCGGAAGGCCGTCTCGGCGGGGACGACCCGGCGCAGGCCGCTCTCGATGTCCCGGACGCGCTCCGCGCCGAGGACGGCGGCCCACTCCGCACGCAGTTCGTCGAAGACGGCGGCCGAGCGGCGCAGCCCGGCGAGGCCGTGCGGGGTGAGGTGGACCGTCTTGCGGCGCGCGTCCAGGGCGTCGTCCCGGCGCTCGGCGTACCCGAGCGCCACCAGGCGGTCGACCGTCTTGCCCGCGGCCTGCTTGGAGACGCCGAGGCGCCGCCCGATCTCGCTGGCGGTGGCGCCCCCGGTGCCGACGGCCTGCATGGCGAACCCGTACGCCGGCCGCAGGCCTGGATGCCCCTCCTCCGCGAGCCGCGCGTGCAGCCGGTCGATCAGCGTCCGGAACCCGCCGAACAGCAGCAACGGCAGCTCGAAGCCAGGCGCGTCGGAAACCCCCTTGCCCCGATCGACAACCTGGTTTACGTTTTCCTCGTCCACACCGTCAACCATGTTGTCCATCCTACCGGGAGCCGCCTTGTCCCACGCGATCGCCACCGACATGTCCGCCCGCACCGCCAACGCCGTCGCCCTGCTGAAGGAGGCCTCCCCGGAGACGCTGGAGGCCTTCCTCACCCTCAGCCGCATGTTCGAGGCGACCACGCTCGACCCGCATTCCCGCGAAGCCGTCATCCTGACGGTCGCCGCGCACCACCGGTGCCACCTCTGCGTGGACCTGCACGAGGCCAAGCTCGCCGGTCTCGGCCCGGTGCCGGACCCCCGGCGGATCGACGCCGTCCGCCGGTTCACCCGTCAGGTCCTCGCCGCCTCGGGCGCGGTGGGCGACGAGGAGCTGGCGGCGTTCCAGGCCCACGGGTACACCCGGCGCAACGCCCTGGAGGTGGTGCTCGGCATCGGTGCCTACACCCTGTCGACCTTCGCCAACCGGATGACCCGCGCGGCCTGAGAAGCGCCCCCTAGTAGCGCTGCTGCCCGCCGGCCTCGGTGTCGAACGTGTAGAACCGGTGGTGGTCGAGCAGGTCGGCCGGGGTCACGTTGTTCCACGGGCTCAGCACGGAGTGCAGGTCCACCACGTTCGCCGTCCGGTTGGCGGGCAGGTAGCCCGACTTCGGGTTCTTCGCCTGCCACTCGGCCCACAGCTTGTCGATGAAGGCGTGGTGCAGCCAGAACGCCGGGTCGTTGGGGGACGCGGCGGAGGTCATCTGGCCGCCGACCCACACGTGCACCCGGTTGTGCAGGTTGACGCCCCGCCAGCCCTCCAGGGCGTTGCGGAACCCGCCCGAGGCGCTGTTCCAGGGGGCGGTGTCGTACACCGGGATGGCGATCACGGAGTCCACGTCGGCCCGCGTCGGCAGCTGGGGGGTACCCGAGCCGAGGCCGCGCCGCAGGTAGGTGCGGCGGTCCACGCCCACCGTCAGCACCCACTTGCCGTTCTGGGCGCCGAAGGGGCCGTCGAGCACCTGGCCGTCGCGCCCCCGGCGGGTGCCGCCCATGAAGTCCGAGGCCCACAGGGAGGAGTTGGCGGTGCGGTCGGCGGTCCAGTCCCAGTAGGGGAGGGAGACGTTCCGGTCGATCCGCTGGAGCGCCGCCTCGAAGTCCAGCAGGAACCGGCGGTGCCAGGGCAGGAAGGACGGGGAGCGGTGGCCCACCCGGTCGCCGAAGTCCGAGTCGTTCAGCAGGTACCAGTTGTGGGCGTTGACGTACCGGTCGTAGACGCCGGTCCGCTTCAGTTCGAGGACCGCGTTGACGAAGGCGCGCTTCTCGTCCGGCGTGAGGGTGGCCTGGTTCTTGCGGACGGTCACAGCTTGGCTTCCTTGGCGATGAACGGGACGAGGTCGGCGCCCTGGAGCTCGCGCACGGCGGCGCGGGCGGCGGATATGGGGTCCGGGAAGGTCTCGTAGTGGTTGACGACCGTGACCCAGCTGCCGTCGGCGTTGGGCATCAGGTGCAGGTCGTTGCCGTCGATCTTGACGGTGGGCATCGGCATGCCGTGGTGGCCCGGGCCCACGGTGATCTGGATCCGGTGGCCCTGGTAGGTCTCGTCGATGGTGCCGGTGGGCAGGGAGACGGGCGCTCCGGACGGGCCCGCCGCCCCCGGGGCGCCGGAGGCCCCGGCCGCCGGGGCGGGGGACGGCTTGGACGAGCAGGCGGCCAGTCCGATGGCTGCGGCCACACCGGAGCCGAGCCCCAGCGCCTGCCGGCGAGTGATCATGTTCATGGCTTGAATAGGTATCAGAAGCCTTCGAACACCCGATCGGTGCCCCGCGCATCCATTCCCGGCACCCGGCGGGACGGGGGGCCGCCGGCCCACATCTTACGTGCCCATGACATCACCTTCCGGCCAGCCGGCCCGGCCCGGCCCGGCCCGGCGTTTCGCCAGGACCGGCGCTGCCCGGGGCGTGGGGGTCGTGCCGTGCGGGGGTCCGGTGGTGGGGGCGGGGTAGCCTCGGCCGGGGGGTGCTCCCCGGGACTTCCCTCCCGCGTGCGGGAGTTCGCTTCGCGCCGGGGGCGCGCACCCGGTGGTGGGGGTAAGCGGGCCGGTGCCGGGGACCTGACCGGTGACAGCACAGCCCCGCCCGCCCGCAGTCCGCCCGACCGGGAGCCCCGCCATGCGCTGCCACCGCCCGCGCACCCTGCGCGCCGCCCTCTTCCTCCTCCTGCTCGCCCCGGCCCTCCCCGTGACCCCCGCCCACGCCGCCGCGGCGGGGCCGCCGCTGCGCGTGGTCACGTACAACATCTGCGGCAACATGTGCGCCGCCGCCCCGTACGACGACGAGGCGCGGCTCGACAGCGTCGTCGCCCAGGCGGCCGCCTCCGGCTGGAACGCCGACCAGCTGTTCCTCCAGGAGGTCTGCGAACCGCAGTACGACGAGATCCTCGCCCGGCTGGCCCCCGAGGGCTTCCAGGGGCACTACGGCCCGACCCTCTCCGGCCTGCCCAAGGTCTGCGGCGGCCACCCCTACGGCAACGCCGTCCTGGTCCGCGGCACGGTGACCGCCACGGCCGACCTCGACCTCACCGTCGGCGGGGAGTCCGAGCCCATCCGGGTGCCCTGCGTCCGCAACGTCCTGCACGGCCTGGCCAACTGGGCCTGCTCCGTGCACCTCTACTGGGACGACGGCACCCGCGCCGCCCCCGAGGCGCGCCGGCTCGCCGCGCAGGCCGGGGCCTGGCGGGAACAGGGACTGCCCGTCCTCCTGGCGGGCGACTTCAACCACTCGCCCCGCACGCCCTCCACGGACCCCTTCTACTCCGGCGGCTACGTCGAGGCCGACGCCGCCGAGCACCCCACCTTCGGCGCGAAGAAGATCGACTACGTGTTCTTCGGCTACCCGGACCTCACCTCCCGCGCGGCCGAGGTCCTCCCGCTCGACCCGGCCGTCTCCGACCACCGCATGCTGCGCGCCGTCGGCGGCAGGGACTGAAAGCGGATCGGTCGGGAAGGCTCCACGGAATTCACCGGAGAATCCATGATCGGGCTCGGCGGAATTTCCCCGCACCACCCCGCCGGAGAAAAGGACGGAGATCCGCCGTATTCACCGGCGGATCGTGGACGGCTTGAACGGGAGTGGAATGGTGGGCGGAAATCCGTTCGCCGACGCCGCCTGACGGCACCCCCGCCGGGCCCGGCCAGGCCCGCCGGGGCCCGGCTGGGACCTCAGGCGGCCGAGGGCGTCTCCTCCGCGTGGCGCCCCAGCTCCCGCTGGGTGCGCCGCAGCACGATCGAGTCGGCGATCTCCCCGCTGCGGATGGCGATGTTCGACAGCAGGGCCGACGTCAGGCCGTGGCTGTGCTCGGTGCCGCCCTGGAGGTAGACCCCGCAGGTCAGCCCCGAGGTGGCGACCAGGCGGTAGTCGCGCTCCACCCGGTGGCGGCCGGCCGCGTCCCGCTGGAAGTGCCGGTCGAACTCCTCGCCGAGCAGGCGGGCCGGGTCCAGGCCGTCGTAGCCGCTGGCGAACACCAGCGCGTCCACGGCCAGCTCCTCCCTGCGGTCGTCCAGCAGCGAGCGCAGCACCACGCGCGCCCCGCCGGCGGAGCCCGCCACCGAGTCGACCCGGGTGAGGTTGCGGAAGTGCAGCCGCTGGGCGCCGCTCACCTGCTCGTCGTACTGGCGCTGGTAGAGGGAGCGGATGACGTCGGCGTCGACCACCGAGTAGTTGGTGTTGCGGTGGTAGCGCCAGAACGCGTCCCGCGCGCCCTCGGTGCCGAAGTAGTACTCGTCCACCGTGTCCGGGTCGAACACCTGGTTGGCGAAGGGGGTGTCGTCGGCCACCGAGTAGCCGTAGGACGGGATGACCGCCGTGACCTGGGCATGGGGCAGCGAGTCGTGGAGGAACCGGGTGACTTCGGCCGCGCTCTGCCCGGCGCCGACCACCGCCACGCTCCTGAGGGAGGCACGGTCCTGCGCGTTGAACCGGGTCAGGAACTCCGAGCTGTGCCACACCCGTTCCCCGGCCGTCACGCCCTCCGGCATGCGCGGCACCAGCCCCGTCGAGACGACCACGTTGCGGGCCGTGACCGCCCGGGCCGTGCCGTCGGCGGCGCGCACCTCGACCTCCAGCAGGTCGGGGGCCCGCCGCCCGGCGCCGGTGACCGGGCGGATCGCGGTGACCTCGCAGCCGTAGCTGACCTGGTCGCTCAGGCCGGCGGCCGCCCACTCCAGGTACTGGTGGAACTCCTGCCGGGTCGGGATGAGGCTCTGGTTGTTCACGAACTGCACCAGCCGGTTCGAGGCGTGCAGGTACGAGATGAAGCTGAACCGGGACACCGGGTTCCTGAAGGTCGCCAGGTCCTTGAGGAACGAGATCTGCATGGTCGCCGACGGCAGCAGCATGTTCCGGTGCCAGCCGAACGTGGGCTGCCGCTCGAAGAAGTGGGACCTGACCGGATGCTGCGGGGCGCCCGCCCCGTGCTCCTTCAAGGCGATCGCGAGCGACATGTTCGACGGGCCGAACCCGATGCCGACCACGTCGAGGATCTCCTGGTCGCGCCTGCCCGTTATGCCCATAGGAAATTCTCCCCCTTGCGTCTGGAAAACTCGGCCGGTGGCCCGAGAGACCGTTCTGAAGTGTTGCCCGGAGAGTGCGCCGAGGCAACTCGAAGAGTGCATGAAAGCGGTTCGACGGCTTGTCCGGACGCCCGGTGGCCGAAATCGTTGTCCTGTCGACGGGACGCCGGTATGGTCGGCCGGGATTCCAGAGGCCAATTTCCGAAAGGGTGAATCCGGGTGTTCGTGCCGAGCTTTTACCGTGAACCGGACGGTTCGTGGATGGTGGACCTGGTCCGGAACAATCCCATGGCGCTCGCGGCGGCCAACGGCAGCCCCGAGGACGGCCCGTTCGCCACCCACCTCCCGGTCATCTTCGATCCGGAGGCCTCCGGCGACGCGCCCGGCGGGCTCCTGCCGGGCGCCGTGCTGCTCGGACACATGAACCGGGCGAACCCGCACTGGGCGGCCCTGGAGACGGGCGGCGTCCTGCTGCTGACCTTCACCGGTCCGCACTCCTACGTCTCGCCCACGGTGTACGCCAAGAGCCCGGCGGCTCCGACCTGGAACTTCACCTCGGTGCACGTCCGGGGCGTGGTGGAGAAGATCGAGTCGATCGAGGAGACGCTGGAGGTGGTGCAGGCCACCGTCCGTGCCTTCGAAGGGGCGTTCGGGGAGGGCTGGGACATGACCGGCTCGCTCGACTACTTCAGGAAGATCGTGCCCGACGTGGGGGCCTTCCGGTTCACGGTGACCGGGGCCGAGGGGATGTTCAAGCTCAGCCAGGAGCAGCCGGACGAGGTGCGCGAGCGGGTGCGCGAGTCGTTCGGGCAGAGCGCGTGCGCGTACAAGCGCGAGACCGCGGGCCTGATGAGCCGCCTGCCCTGAGGCGGAAGGGGCCGGCCGGTGCCGGGGCCTCAGGCGCTGACGGCCTCCTTGTGTTCGGCCCGGTCCGCCCGTTCGGCTCGGTCCGCCCGTTCGGCCTGGTCCTCCAGGGCGCTGGCGGCCGCGCTGTCCAACGTGGCCATCACCCACTGCTCGAAGTCCACGCCCTGCTGCTGCGCGGCCCTGTGCCACCACTGGACGCGGCTGCCGGGGACCTCCAGCCGGCGGCTCGGCTCGGCGGGAGTACGGGCGGCCGGCCGCCCGCCCTGGCGCGTGTCGCGCAGCGCGCCGCGCAGCTGCTTGGTGGTCCACTGCCGCTGCTCGGCCCGGTCGAGCCAGAGTTCCTGGTCCCCGGCGGGCAGGGAGGCCAGCTCGGCGTGGTGCTGGAAGCTCAGGGCGGGCCGGCGGCGGGAGAGGTCGAAACGCCTGGAGACCCACGCGTAGTTGCGCAGGGTCTGGTAGGAGAGGCCGGCGGCGCGGATGCCGCGCTGGTAGCGGTCGGTGTAGTGGTCCTTGCCGTACTTCAGCCAGTCGCCCAGCCACCAGCAGGAGGAGTCGAGGACACCGACGAGCTGGTGCCCGGCCCGCTCCCACTCGTCGTAGCCGATCCCGGCCGGTATCTGGAGGCCGACCCTGGTCGTGAGCACCTGGGCCCGGCGCGGAGCGGATCCGGTCGTGTGCGGCTGCCGGGACGGGGGTTGTGGGGGAGGGGCCGCGGGGCTGCCGTGCGGCGCAGCGTCGTGACCGGCCTGTGGTGCCATCGTGCCTCCAGGAGAAGGGGCGTACACAACCGGCCAGAACTGTTGCGGGGCGGGCTGGAGCGTGGCCGGAGCAGCGTTCGAACCACAGGGCCTTCACGGACTTCACGGACTTCACGGCCTTCACGGCCTTCACGAACTTCACGGACTTCACGGACGACAACCACGAGAGGGGCAAGACCATGCGCAGAAGACCGAGAGCCGGCCTGGTCGCACTGGCGGCGGCCGCCCTGCTGGCCACCGCCTTCACGGGCTCCGCCGCGGCGCGGGACGAGGCTCCCCCGGCGGCCGGCCACGAGGCGACGCAGCGGGCGATCGAGGCGGCCGTCGCGGCCGGCGTCCCCGGCATCGCCGCCGAGGTGCGGGACGCCGGGGGAGTGTGGAAGACCGCGGCGGGCGTGGGCGACCGGCAGACGGGGGCGGCGCGCACCAAGAACGACCGCTTCCGGATCGGCGGCATCACCAACACCTTCGTCGCCACCGCCCTCCTCCAGATGGAGGCGGAGGGGAAGCTGAGCCTCGACGACAGCGTGGAACGGTTCCTGCCCGGCCTGGTGACCGGCAACGGCAACGACGGCAGGGCCATCACCGTACGCCAGCTCCTCAACCACACCAGCGGCCTCTACGACTTCCTCGCCGACCAGCAGTACGCCGCGACGTACCTGGCCGGCGACGGCTTCCTCCAGCACCGCTACGACACCCTGACGCCCGAGCAGCGCGTGAAGGTGGCCCTCTCCCACGAGCCGCCCTTCCGGCCCGGCGCCCGCCACTGGTACTCCAACACCAACGACGTGCTGGCCGCACTCGTCCTGGAGAAGGCCGCCGGCCGGCCCTACGCGCAGGAGGTGCGCCGGCGCATCATCGAGCCGCTGGACCTCAGGGCGACCTCCAACCCCGGCACGAACTCCCTGCTGCCCCGGCCCAGCGCCCGCGGCTACTCCCGCCTCTTCGCCGACCGGCCCGACCGGATCGACGACGTCACCGAGGCGAACCCCTCGCAGAGCTGGGGCAACGGCGACATCATCTCCAGCACCGCCGATCTGAACCGGTTCTACGAGGCCCTTATGCGCGGGCGCCTGCTGCCGCCGCAGCAGCTCAAGGAGATGAAGACCACCGTCGACAACCCCGACTTCCCGGGCGCGTCCTACGGACTGGGCGTCGAACGGCTCACCCTGGGCTGCGGCACCACCCTCTGGTACCACGACGGCGGCGCGCTGGGCTGGATCTCCCTGGCCGCCTTCACCGAGGACGCCCGCCACCAGCTGACGTTCAACTACAACGCCAACTGGGGCGCGGAGACCATCCTCCCCATCGTGAACGCCGAGTACTGCCCGCCGGCCTCCTAGGCCGTCGCCCGTGGCAGCGTGCCACCGGTCAACTCCTCGAATCGGCACAGCAGTTGATGCTGCTCCTGCTGGAGCCGCTCGATCCGTCCCTGCAACCGGGCGATCTCTTCCATCAGCGTCCCCGCCGCCTCCCCCGCCTGAACCGGAACCGGGGCCAGGGGCGGCGGGCCGGACGGGAGGGGGCGGGCCTCCGGGCCGAGGGCCGGGTCGTGCTGGAGGATCGCCTGCATCAGGCGGCGCAGGGCGGGACCCGGCTCGACGCCGAGGTCGTGCACCATCCGGTGGCGCGCCCGCTCGTACACGCGCAGCGCCTCCGCCTGCCGGCCGCAGCGGTAGAAGGCGACCATCAGCAGGTCGTAGAACCGCTCCCGCATGGGGTGGTCGGTGGTGAGCACCATCAGCTCGCCGGTGATCTCGCCGTGCCGCCCGGTGCGCAAGTAGGCGTCGTACATCATCTCCAGCGCGGTCAGCCGGTCCTCCTCCAGCTGCGCCGCCCGCCCCGCGCAGATGCCGCCGAGCACACTGCCCTCCAGGGCCGGGCCGCGCCACAGCGACAGGGCCCGGCGCAGCAGCTCACCGGCCCGCCCCGGGTCCTCGTGCAGGATCCGCCGGGCGGTGTCGGTGAGCTGCCGGAAGCACGCCGCGTCCGTCTCGACGGGGCCCTGCCGCAGGGTGTAGCCCCGCGAGGTCGTCACGATCCACGGCTGCCGTGCCCCCCGGTCGCCGCCCCGGTCGCCGCCGCGGTCGCCGTCCCGCCCGGCGTCCCGGCCGCCCTCCGGGCCGGACAGCAGCCGGCGCAGCCGGGCCACGTGCACCTGGAGCGCGTTCTCCGCGTTGACGGGCGGTTCCTCGCCCCACAGCTCGTCGATGAGCTGCCGCACGGAGACGTGGTGCCCGGCCTTCACCACCAGCGCCCCCAGCAGCGCCCGCTGTTTGGCGCCCGTGGGCAGGAGGTGCAGGCCGGCCTCTTCGTCCCGGACCTCCACCAGACCGAGAATGCGGAACTGCATGTCTTCTCCTCGCACGGGCGGGCAACGCAAGGGTCAGCGGGAGCGCGCCGCGCCCGCTGCGTCCAGCGCGGCGCTCGCGTCCCGTTCGATCCGCCGCAGCAGCGGGCGCGGGTCGTCCTGGAAGTAGAAGTGGCCGCCGTCCATGACCCGCAGGCCCAGGAACCGCTCGGTGTACGCCTCCCAGCCGGCCATCCGCGCCGGCGAGGCGTGCGCGTCGCCCGCGCCCGCGTACGCGGAGAGCGCCACCGGCAGCGGGGCCGCCCCCGGATCGGGCCGCCACTCCTCCACCAGGCGCAGGTCGGCCCGGACGACCGGCTCGAACACCGACCACAGGTCGGGGTCGTCGAAGATCCCGTCGGGCGTCCCGCCCAGCAGGTTCAGCCGCGTCCGCAGCTCGGCGTCGGGCAGCTCGTGGTACGGCTCCGCCGGACCCGCGGGCTGCGGCGCGGTGCGCGCGGAGACCCCGACCCACACGGGCGCCGGCAGGCCCCGCGCGACGGCCCGGCGGGTCATCTCGTATGCCACGAGTGCCCCCATACTGTGGCCGAAAAGGGCATACGGGCACGTGAGTTCGGGCTCGACGTGGTCCAGCAGGAAATCGGCGAGACGGCCCGCGTCGTCCAGTGGCGGGAGGTCGAGGAGGAAGCCGTGGCCCGGGGCGTCGAGCAGCCGCACGTCCCAGGAGTCCGGCAGTCCGGCGGGCCAGCGGCGGTACGGAAGATGGGATCCGCCCGCGTGGTGCAGGACGAACAAGCGCAAGGTGGGACGTGTGCTGTCCATCTCTCTCCCTCGGTCGGGCCGCGCACCCCCGCACCATAGGGCTGCGCCCGCACGGCGGGGTGCGCGCATCAGGTGGCCTGTGCCGAGGGTGTGGCGGCTCTCCGGCGATCCTCAGGCGGCCCGCCCCAGGCGCCCCCCGGAAGCCCGCTGTCCGGCCTTGCGAGCAGGACTCGACCGTGTCTCAAAAGGGCTGTGGATACAGTGGGCGCCGAATCGGACCGGCACCGCGGGAAGCCCGGCCCGAACGGCATCCGCGGTCCCGCCCGCACGGCCAGTACGCCGCACCCACCGCTCGAACCGGAGCGCCGGGCGCCCTCCGGAACCACGCCGACCGGCACATCTGGCGCGCGCCCTCCCACACCCTCGGCCTGACGGGTCCTTCTTCCCTGGTCGCCCCACGACAGTTAAGGAAGTGTCACGTGAGCACGAACCCCTTCGACGACGG
This sequence comes from Streptomyces sp. NPDC058157, assembly GCF_042884105.1. Lineage (NCBI taxonomy): Bacteria > Bacillati > Actinomycetota > Actinomycetes > Kitasatosporales > Streptomycetaceae > Streptomyces > Streptomyces sp. NPDC058157. The sequence continues at coordinate 61,334 of NZ_JBHVUQ010000014.1, read as the reverse complement.
GGACGGTCGCTTCCACGTCCTGGTCAACGACGAGGACCAGCACTCCCTGTGGCCGGTCTTCGCCGACGTCCCCGCGGGCTGGCGGGTGGTCTTCGGCGAGGCCGACCGCGCCGCGTGCCTGGAGTACGTCGAACGCAACTGGACCGACCTCCGCCCCCGCAGCCTGCGCGAGGCCATGGCGGCGGACTAGGGGGGTGTTGCGAAAGTCCCGCACGGGCACCGCACAGGACTTTCGCAACACCCCCGGGCCACCGCCGGCCGGCACACACTCTGACTTGGGGGATGAAGACAGTGAGCGGCGCTGCGAGAACCGCGGGCAGTCACCGGGCCCGTCCGGCGGGCCACGGCGGCGGGCCCGCCCAAGGCGATGTGGTCCTGTCCTTCGTGGGACCACAGGCCGAAGTGCGCAAGACGGGGATGATCCTCCCGGCGAACCTGCCGGAGCGGTCCTGGGAACAGATCGGGACCAACCTGCGCGAGCTCGGGAACTCCTCGGCCTGGTGGCTCGCCGACTGGCTCCGCTTCGGCGAGGCCGCCTACGGGTGGCGGCGCTACAAGGAGGCCATCGAGCGCACCGGGCTCGACTACCAGACCCTGCGCAACTACGCCTGGGTGGCGCGGCGCTTCGACCACCACCGCAGGCGCGACGGCCTCAGCTTCGCCCACCACGCCGAGGTGGCCCGCCTGGCTCCGGCGGAGCAGGACTACTGGCTGCGCCGGGCCGAGCAGCAGAAGTGGTCGCGCAACGAGCTGCGCCGGACGGTCCGCGCGGGCCTCGCCGTGCAGAACGGCACGGCCGGCCTCCCCGCGGGCGGGGGCGACGAGCGGCCCGGAGCGGCCCGTCCGGCCGGCCCGGGGGCCGCCGGGCAGCGCTGCCCGCAGGTCACCAAGCTCACCATCGAGCTCTCCGCCGACCAGCTCGAACACCTCACCGAGGCGGCCGCCGCACACGGCCTGCCCGTGGACAAGTGGGTGACCCGGCTGCTGGAGACCGCCGACCGGGCGACCGCCGACCGGAAGACCGCCGACCTCACGTCCGCCTAGCGGCGCGGCCCGCCCGCACGCGTGCCGGGCCGGTCCCGCCGCCGCGGTGCCCCGGCGGCCCGTCCCGCCGGACACCCCTCACACCGGAGCCAGTTGATGATCCTTCAGGGAAAGCGGGTCGCCCTGCCCCCGAACCCCGTCGTGCACCGACGGTTCGAGGAGCACGCGCGGGCCACCCCCGACGCCGTCGCCGTCTTCCGGGCCGGCGAACGGACCACGTACGCGGAGCTGGACGCGCGGGCGAACCGGTTCGCGCACCACCTCGCTGCACGCGGAGTGGGCCGGGGCGCGAAGGTCGGCGTCTGCCTGGACTACTCGGCCGACCTGCTCGTCGCCGTCCTCGGCACGCTCAAGGCGGGCGCGGCCTACGTCCCCTTCGACCCGGCCTACCCGCCCGCCAGGATCCGGCTGCTGCTGGACCAGGTCCCCGACCTCGCCCTGATCGTCGCCTCCCCGGCGACGGCCCCCCTGGTCGGGGAGGCACCCGTCGAGGTCACCGGCTTCGAGGAGCTGTCCGAGCGGCTCGCGGCGCTCCCCGCGACCTCCCCCGGTACCGAGGTCACCGGCGACGACCTGTGCTACGCGGTCTTCACCTCCGGCTCGACCGGCACGCCCAAGCTGACCGCCGTGCGGCACGAGGGCTGGTTCAACCTGATGAACTGGCTCCAGCTCGAGTACGGCCTGCACCAGGGGTCGCACAACCTGGTCGTCAGCGCCTTCGGGTTCGACCTCTCCCAGCGCGCCCTGATGACCCCGCTGTTCTGCGGCGCCACCCAGTACTTCACCGCGAGCCGGAACTTCGACCCCATGCTCGCCTACCGCACGCTCTCCGAGCACCCCGTCCGCACCGTCCACTGCGCCTCCAGCACCCTGTACCTGCTGGTGGACTGGGAGACCGCCCGCGGCGGCGACGCCCTGACCCGGCTCGACTACGTCCTCTTCGGCGGCGAGGCCCTCAAGGCCGAACGGCTCACCGACTGGGCCCGCCGCGAGGGCAACACCTGCACCCTGCTGCACCAGTACGGGGTCGCCGAGTGCACGGACGTCGCGACCTCCTACGACCTGGCCGGACACCGGACCGCCGGACACGAGGTCGCCCCGGTCGGCCGCCCGGCCTACAACACCGACATCCACCTCCTCGACGAGCAGCTGCGCGCGGTCGCGCCCGGGGAGCAGGGCGAGATCTGCATCGCCGGCGCCGGCGTCGGCGCCGGCTACCTCGGCGCCGGCGGACCCGAGAACGCGAAGTTCACCACGGCCCTGGCCGACGGGAAGCCGCTGCGCCTGTACCGCACCGGCGACCGCGGCCGGGTGAACGCCGACGGGGACCTCGTCGTCCTCGGCCGGATCGACGCGCAGGTCAAGATCCGCGGCATGCGCATCGACCCCGCCGACGTCGAACGCGCCCTCGCCCGCCTCGCCGGCGTCCGCGAGGCCGCCGTGGCGGTCACCCGCACCGCCGCCGGGGAGGCCGAGCTGTCCGCGTTCGTCGTCCCGGCGGGCGCCGACCTCGCCGAGGACGACCTGCGCGCCCGGCTGCTCGAGGACCTGCCGCGCACCATGGTGCCCGCCAGGTTCACGAACATCGCGCGGATCCCGCTCAGCCCGCACGGAAAAGTGGACCGCGCGGCGCTCGCCGACGCGGCAGCGAGAGGACAGTGATGATTGCCGACGGTGTCCGCGCCATCTGGTGCCGGGAGTTCGAGCGCGAGGACATAGGGCCCGACGACGACTTCTTCGCCCTGGGCGGCCAGTCCCTGATCATGACCAAGATCCAGGGCGCCTACATCGAGGAACTCGGCGCCGAGGTCCCCATGGACCAGATGTTCCTCAACCCGACGATCGCGTCGATCTCCGCCTACATCGAATCCCACCGGTAGGGGGCCGGACCATGGACGACTACGACGTCATCGTCATCGGGGCGCGCTGCGCGGGCTCACCGACCGCCATGCTGTTCGCCCGCCGCGGCTACCGCGTCCTGCTGCTGGAGAAGGCCCGCTTCCCGCAGGACACCCTCTCCTCGCACTACATCCACATGCAGGGCGTCGCCCTCCTGAACCGGTGGGGACTGCTCGACCGGATCCGCGCATCGGGCGCCACGCCCATCACCCACGAGCGCTACGAGGGCCCCGGCGTCCGCATCGACGGCTTCTCCCTCCCGATGGACGGCCTGACCACCACCTACGCCCCCCGGCGCTACGTGCTCGACCCGATCCTCGCGGCCGGCGCCGTCGAGGCCGGCGTCGAGTTCCGGGAGGGCTGCGCGGTGGCCGACCTGCTGTGGGAGGACGACCGGGTCACCGGCGTGCGCTACACCACCCCCGGCGGCACCGAGGCCACGGCCCGGGCGCGCCTGGTCGTCGGCGCCGACGGCATGCGCTCGCTCGTGGCCCGCAAGGCGGGCGCCCCCTACACCGTCGAGCACCCCCGGGCCACCTGCGTCTACTACAGCTACTGGTCGGGCGTCTCCTCCAGCTTCGAGCTGTACGAGCGGCCGGGGCGCTGGGTCGCCGCCGTCCCCACCAACGACGACCTCAAGCTGATCATGACGTACTTCCCGCAGGCCGACTACAACGAGGTCCGCAAGGACGTCGAGCCCGCCTACCTCGAAGCCGTCCGCAGCACCGCCCCCGACCTGTACGAGCGGATGCGCGGCGGCCGCCGCGAGGAGCAGATGTACGGCACCGGCCACCAGGAGAACTTCTTCCGCAAGGCCTACGGGCCCGGCTGGGTGCTGGTCGGCGACGCGGTCAACCACAAGGACTCCATCACCGCCCGCGGGATCACCGAGGCCTTCGTCCAGGCCCAGTCCCTCACCGACCTGATCGGCGACCGGCTGCACGAGGACGCCCCGCTCCGCTCCGCCCTGCGCCGCTACGAGAACGAACTGGGCAACGAGGCGCACAGCCAGTACCAGGGCGCCCTCAACGTGGCCGAGCTCAAGCCCGAGGGGCGCACGGACATGCTGCGCAAGCTCGTCGGCCACCAGGAGCACATCGACCGGTACTTCTCCACCCTCTCCGGGGCGGTCTCGATCGACGACTTCTACAACGAAGAACTCTTGACCCTGCTCGACCAGAGCTGAGCGACGACCCGCCTGCCCGACCCGCTCGACCTGCTCCCTGGTTCGCCGATTTTGGAGACACAATGATCCCGTTGTCGTTCGCGCAGCGCCGGCTGTGGTTCGTGGACCGGTTCGAAGGCCCTTCCCCGACCTACAACGGCGCGTTCGCCCTGCGGCTGACCGGTGAGCTGGACGCGGGCGCCCTCGAAGCGGCGCTCCGCGACGTGGTCGACCGGCACGAGGTCCTCCGCACGGTGATCGCCGAGGGCGACGACGGGATCCCGCACCAGCGGGTCCTGGCCTCCGGGGAGCGGCACGTCACCCTGCCGGCCGTCGACACCGCCCCGGACGAGCGGGCGGCGGCGGTCGACCGGGCGGCCAAGGAGACCTTCGACCTGGCCGCCGACACCCCGATCCGCGCCACCCTCCTGCGGACCGGCCCCCGCGAGCACACCCTCGTGCTCGTGGTCCACCACATCGCGCTGGACGGGGAGTCCCTCGGACCGCTGCTGCGCGACCTCACCGAGGCCTACGCGGCCCGGCAGCGGGGCGCGGCCCCGGCCTGGGAGCCGCTGCCCGTCCAGTACGCGGACTACACCCTGTGGCAGCAGGACGTCCTCGGCGACGAGTCCGACCCCGAGAGCCTGGCCGCCGGACAGCTGGCGTACTGGCGCGAGGCCCTGGACGGCATGGCGCAGCCGCTGGCCCTGCCGACGGACCGCCCCCGCCCGCAGCGCACCGCCCCCGACGGCGGCCTGGTCCGCTTCCCCGTCGGGCCGGACCTGCTGGCCGCCGTGGAGAAGCTGGCCGCCGAGCAGGACCTCACCGTCTCCATGGTCATGCACTCGGCGCTCGCGGTGCTCCTGCACCACCTCGGCTGCGGGGACGACATCCCCATCGGCGCGCCGATCGCCGGCCGCACCGACGAGGAACTGCGCGACCTCGTCGGCTTCTTCGTCAACACCTGGGTGCTGCGCGTCGACCTCTCCGGCAACCCCACCTTCCGCGAGCTGCTCCGGCGGGTCCGGGACCGGGCGCTGGCCGCCTACGACAACCAGGACATCCCCTTCGAACGGTTGGTGGAACTGCTCAACCCGGACCGGTCCATCGCCTACCACCCGTTCTTCCAGGTGATGCTCGCCTGGCAGGAGCCGCTGGGGGAGCTGGAGTTCCCGGGCCTGGCGGCCGAGGCCGAGACGCTGGAGACCGGAACGGCCAAGTTCGACCTGTTCTTCAACATGATCCCGGACGGCACCGGCGGGGCGGGCGTCCGGCTGGAGTACGCCACCGACCTCTTCGACCGGGCCACCGTCGAAACCCTCGCGGCCCGGTTCGTGCGCGTCCTGGAGGCCCTCGTGGCCGGCTCGGACCGCACCGTCGGCTCCGTCGACGTGCTCGACGCGGCCGAACGCGAGCGCCTGCTCGGCCGGTTCAACGACACCGCGACCGAGCTGCCCGCCCTGACCGTCCCGCAGCTGTTCGAGGAGCAGGCGGCCCGCACGCCCGACGCCCCGGCGCTCGTGTGCGACGGCCGGACGCTGACCTACCGGGAGCTGGACGCGCGGGCCGAGTCCGTCGCCCGGGAGCTGGTGCGGCGCGGCGCCGGACCGGAGGACCTGGTGGCGCTGGCCCTGCCGCGCACCGGGGAACTCGTCGCGGGCCTGCTCGGCATCCTCAAGTCCGGCGCCGGCTACGTCCCGCTGGACCCGCAGTACCTCGCCGGACGGGCGCGGACCGTACTGGCCGAGGCCCGCCCCAAGCTGGTGCTCACGGACACCGCCACCGCCCGGGAGCTGCCGCCCCACGAGATCCCCGTCCTCGACGTGGACGACCGCGCGGCCTGGGCGACCGGTCACGTGGACCGGACCGCGCCGGCGCCGGACAACCTGGCGTACGTGATGTACACCTCCGGCTCCACCGGCAAGCCGAAGGGCGCGGCGATCACCCACCGCGGCGTGGTCAACGGCGTACGGGAGCTGGTGCGCGTCCTCGACGTGGAGCCCGGCTGGAAGATGCTCTGCGGCACCTCCGTCAACTTCGACGTCTCGGTCTTCGAGCTGCTGACCACCCTCTCCACCGGCGGCACCGCCGAGCTCGTGGACAACGCCCTGGCCCTCGCCGACCGCGACGGCTGGGACGGCCACGTCCTCAGCGGGGTCCCCTCGGTCCTCGGCGAGCTGGTGGGCCGGCTGGACCGGGCGCCGGAGGTGTGCAGCGTCGTCCTCGCGGGCGAGGTGCTCCCGGCCCGGCTGGTGCGGCAGCTGCGCGAGGCGCTGCCCGGCGCGCAGATCGTCAACTCCTACGGGCAGAGCGAGAGCTTCTACGCCACCGCCTTCTCCCTCCCCGCCTCCGAGGAGTGGGCCGGGGGCGAGGTCGCGCCCATCGGCACCCCGCTGGGCAACATGCGCGCCTACGTGCTGGGCCCGGGACTCGCCCCCGTCCCGCAGGGCGTGGTCGGCGAGCTGTACGTGGTCGGCACCTGCCTCGGCCGCGGCTACCACGGCCGCCCGGGCCTGACCGCCGAGCGCTTCGTCGCCAGCCCCTTCGGCCCGCCCGGCGAACGGATGTACCGCACGGGCGACCTCGCCCGCTGGGACGCCCTCGGCCGGCTGGAGTGCGTCGGCCGCGGTGACGGCCAGGTGAAGGTGCGCGGCTTCCGCATCGAGACCGCCGAGGTCGAGGCGGCGCTCACCGCGCACCCCGGCATCAGCGAGGCCGTGGTCATCGCCCGCGAGGTGCCCGCGGGCGGCAAGCGGCTCGTGGCGTACGTGGTCCACACCGGCGAGGGGGCCGTCGGCGACGACGGGGCCGGCGGCATCGGCGACGTGGACGTGCAGGCCGGCGCCTCGGCCGCCGAACTGCGCAAGTTCACCGCCGCCCGGCTGCCCGACTACATGGTGCCCTCGGCCTTCGTGGCCGTCGGCCGGCTGCCGCTGGGCCCGACCGGCAAGCTCGACCGTGCCGCGCTGCCCGAACCGGAGTTCCTGGGCGGCGCCTACCGGGAGCCCCGCACCGAGGCCGAGCGGATCATCACCGCCGCCTACGCCGACGTGCTCGGCGTCGACCGGGTCGGCGTGGACGACGACTTCTTCGCCGTCGGCGGCGACAGCCTCCGCTCGATCCAGGTCGTCGCCCGGGCCCGGGCGCGGGGCCTGGAGGTGACCACGCGCGAGATCTTCGAATGCCGTACGGCGGCCCGGCTGGCCGAGGCGGCCGCCGACCGCCGGGACCGGGTCCCCGTCCTCGCGGAACTCGACGGCGGCGGCGTCGGCACGCTGCCGCTCCAGCCGGTGGCGCGGCACGTGTTCGAGCACGGCGGCGGGCTGAACCGTTTCGCCATGTCGCTCGTCGTGGACCTGCCCGAGGGCATCGACGAGACGGCCCTGGCCGCCACCCTCGACGCCGTGCTCGACCGCCACGACCTGCTGCGCTCCCGGCTCGTGCGCGACGCCGGCGAGCCCACCCTCGTCGTCCGCCCCCGGGGCGCCGTCCGGGCGGCGGAGCTGATCCGCCGCGTCCCCGTCACCGGCGGCTGGGACGACCCCGCCGCCCTGGCGGCGGCCAAGGCGGAACTGGAGGCCGCGGCGGACCGGCTCGACCCGGCCGCCGGGACCATGGCGGACTTCGTCTGGTTCGCCGCCGGCTCCGGCCAGGGCCGGCTCCTGCTGGTCCTGCACCACCTCGTGGTGGACGGGGTCTCCTGGCGCATCCTCATGTCCGACCTCGCCGAGGCCTGGCAGGAGGTCCGCTCCGGCCGCACCCCCGCCCTGCCCGCCGTCGGCACCTCCGCCCGCCGCTGGGCGACCGCCCTGGACGACGCGGCCTTCTCCCCGGAGCGCGAGGACGAGCTCGACCACTGGCGCGACGTGCTGGAGTCCGCCAACCTCCCGCTGGGCGAGCGGGCCTTCGATCCGGCCGTGGACACCATGTCCACCCTCGACACCGTACGGGTCCAGCTGCCCGCCGAGGTCACCGAGGCGGTCCTGACCCGCCTCCCCGCCGCCTTCCGGGCCACCGGCACCGACGTGCTGCTCGCCGCCCTCGCCCTCGCGGTGGGCCGCTGGCGCGGCGACGGGCGCTCGACCCTGGTCCGGCTGGAGGGCCACGGCCGCGAGGAGGACGCCGTCCCCGGCGCCGACCTCTCGCGCACCGTCGGCTGGTTCACGAGCATGTACCCGGCGAAGGTCGACGTGGCGGGCCTGGACCTGGCCGAGGCGCTGGCCGGCGGCCCCGCGGCCGGCGCCGCCGTCAAGCGGGTCAAGGAGCAGCTGCGCGCGATACCCGGCAAGGGCCTCGGCTACGGGCTGCTGCGCTGGCTGAACCCGGAGACCGCCGTCCAGCTGGAGGAGTACGCGGCCCCGCAGATCGGCTTCAACTACCTCGGCCGGATCTCCGACGCCGACGTGCCCGAGCACCTGCGCGGCCAGGGCTGGGCCCCGTCCGACTGGTCCGCCGAACTGGTCCCGATGCCCGACCCGGACCTGCCCGCGCTGTCCGCGCTGGAGGTCAACTCCGTCGTCACCGACACCGAGGACGGCGCCCGCCTCCAGACCGTGTTCATGTTCCCCACCGGGGTCCTCTCCCGCGAGCGGACCGCCGAACTCGCGGACCTGTGGGTGGAGGTGCTGCACGGCTTCGCCGCCCACGCCGCCCGCCCCGGGGCCGGCGGCCTCACCCCCTCCGACGCCCCCCTGGTCACCGTGCGGCAGCAGGAGATCGAGGAGTGGGAGGAGCGCTACGGCCGCCTCGTCCAGGTGTGGCCGCAGGCCCCCGGCCAGTCCGGGATCCAGTTCCAGGCGGCCCTCGCCGACGGCACCTTCGACGTCTACCACATGCAGTTCGTGCTGCACCTGTCCGGACCCGTGGACCCCGCCCGCATGCGGGCGGCCGGCCAGGCCCTCCTGGACCGCTACCCCAACCTGCGTTCCGCGTTCCTCGCCGCCGACGGCGGCGACCCGGTCCAGGTCGTCGCCGAGCACGTCGCCGTGCCCTGGCGCCACCTCGACCTGACCGGCCGCACCGGCGCCGAGCAGGACGCCGCCCTCGACCGGGCCCTCGCCGACGACCGCGCCGACCAGCTCGACCCCACCCGGCCGCCGCTGTTCCGCCTGGCCCTGCTCACCTGCGGGCCCGACCGCTCCAAGCTGATCGTCACCGCCCACCACACCCTCTTCGACGGCTGGTCCTCGCCGCTCGTCATCAAGGACCTGGTCCGGCTGTACGCCGGCGACGAGGAGCTCCCCCCGGTCCGCGGCTACGGCGACTACCTGGCGTGGCTGTCCCGCCAGGACCGGGAGGCCTCGGCCGCCCGCTGGCAGGAGGAGCTCGACGGCTTCGAGCAGCCGACCCTCGTGGCCGCCGACCGCGCCGCCGAGGGCGAGGCCACCGCCCTCGGCCGCGTAGAGGTCCCCTTCACCATCGACCAGGGCCGCGAACTCGCCCGCCGCGCCGCCGGACTCGGCGTCACCCTCAACACCCTCCTCCAGGGCGCGTGGGCCGTGGTCCTCTCCAAGCTGACCGGGCAGCACGACGTGGTCTTCGGCGCCGCCGTCAACGGCCGCCCCGCCGACCTGGCCGGATCGGACGAGATGGTCGGCCTGTTCATCAACACCCTCCCCACCCGGGTCCGCTGCCGGCCCGGCGACACCCTGGCCCGGGTCGTCACCGACCTCCAGGACCGGCAGATCTCCCTCCTCGACCACCACTACTACGGCCTCGCCGACATCCAGCGCGGCGTCGGACTGCCCTCGCTGTTCGACACCATCGTCGTCTTCGAGAACTACCCGATCGACCGCGAAGGCATCGTCGAAGCCAACGAGTCGGCGGGCCTGACCATCGACGCCATCCGGCCCTTCGCCGGCTCGCACTACCCGCTCACCCTCAACTCCTCCGACCCCTACCTGCGGCTCTCCCTCGACTACCAGACCACCCTCTTCGACCGCGGGGCCGCCGAGGCCGTCGCCGCCCGCCTGGTCCGGGTGCTGGAGCGGTTCCTCGCGGACCCCGACACCCCCGTCGGCGCCGTCGACGTCCTCTCGGCGGACGAACGCCACCTGCTGACCGAGCGGGTCAACGACACCGCGCACCCCGTCGCCGACGACACCCTGCCCGGCGCCTTCGAGGCCCAGGTGCGCCGCACCCCCGACCGGGTGGCGCTGATCGGCGAGCACGAGACCCTCACCTACGACGCGTTCAACCGCCGCGCCAACCGCCTCGCCCACTGGCTGGTGGAGCAGGGGGCCGGCCCCGAGCGGCTCGTCGCCGTACGGATCCCCCGCTCCGTCGACCTGATGGTGGCGATCTACGCCGTCGTCAAGGCGGGCGCCGCCTACGTGCCCGTCGACACCGAACTGCCCGAGGACCGGGTACGGCTCGTCCTGGACACCGCCGACCCGCTGCTCGTCCTCGACGCCGCCCTCCCCGACGTCTCCGGGTACCCGGACACCGACCCGGCGCCCGCGCTCACCCCGGACCACGCCGCCTACGTCATCTTCACCTCCGGCTCCACCGGCCGCCCCAAGGGCGTCCAGGTCGCCCACCGGGCCATCATGAACCGGCTGGCCTGGGGCCTGTCCCACTTCGACGTCACCCCCGAGGACCGGATCCTGCTCAGCACCACCGCGAGCTTCGACGTCTCGGTCCCGGAGATCTTCGCCCCGCTCCAGGCGGGCGCCGCCGTGGTCGTCGCCCGCCCCGACGGCCGGCGCGACCCCGCCTACCTCGCCGACCTGATCCGGCGCGAACGCGTCACCGGCGCCGACTTCGTGCCCTCCCTGCTGGAGGCCTTCGCCGCCGAACCCGCCGCCGGGGACTGCGCAAGCCTGCGCTGGATCGAGGTCGCCGGCGAGGCCTTCCCGCCCGCCCTGGCCAACAAGGTCGCCGCCCTCCTGCCGGACCTCGGCGTGTACAACCTCTACGGGCCCACCGAGGCCTCCGTCGAGGTCACCGCCCACCGCCACGTACCCGGCGCCGACCGGGTGCCCATCGGCGCCCCCGTGTGGAACACCCGGGTCTACGTCCTCGACGCGGCCCTGCGCCCCGTCGCCCCCGGAGTCCCCGGCGAGCTGTACCTGGCCGGCACCGGACTCGCCCGCGGCTACCTCGGCCAGACCGCCCTCACCGCCGAACGCTTCGTCGCCTGCCCGTACGGCGAGCCGGGCGGCCGCATGTACCGCACCGGCGACGTCGTCCGCTGGAACGCCGACGGCCAGGTCGAGTACATCGGCCGCTCCGACTTCCAGGTCAAGCTCCGCGGCTTCCGCATCGAGCTCGGCGAGATCGAACAGGTCATCGCCGCGCACCCCGACGTCGAGAGCGCCGTCGCCCTGGTCCGCGAGGACCGCCCCGGCGACCAGCGCCTGGTCGCCTACGTGGTCCCGGCCGCCGGCCGCACCCCCGCCCGCCTCGACCTGGCAGCCCTGACCGCCCTGGTCGGCGAGCACCTGCCCGCGTACATGGTCCCCTCGGCCGTCGTCCCCCTCGACGCGCTCCCCTCCACCCCCAGCGGCAAGCTCGACCGCAAGGCGCTCCCGGCGCCCGACCTCCCCGCCCGGGCCGAGCCCGGACGCGGCCCGCGCAACCCCACCGAGGAAGCCCTGTGCCGGCTGTTCGCCGAGCTGCTCGGCGTGGACGAGATCGGCATCGACGCCGACTTCTTCGACCACGGCGGCCACTCGCTGCTGGCCACCCGGCTCACCGGCCGCATCCGCAACGCCCTCCACGTCGACGTGAAGGTCACGACGGTGTTCCGCAACCCGACCGTCGCAGGCCTCGCGGAGAAGATCGCGGAAACGGCCGGGTCGACGTCGAACCGCCCCCAGCTGCGCCCCCGACTGGGCCAGATGACCGTATCGGAGCAGGCCCGATGATCCCCCTGTCCCACGCGCAACGCCGGATGTGGTTCCTCCACCGCCTGGAGGGCCCCTCCGCGACCTACAACATCCCGTTCGTCCTGCGCCTGGACGGGCCCCTGGACACGGGCGCCCTGGCCGCCGCCGTACGGGACGTCGTCGCCCGCCACGAGAGCCTGCGCACCCTGATCGAGGAGGACGAGGACGGGACGCCCGAGCAGCGGATCATCCCGCCCCAGGAGGCCGACCCGGGCCTGCGGGTGACCGACGTGCCCGCCGGGGCCGTGGACGCGGCGCTGCGCGCGGCCGTCGCCGAGCCCTTCGACCTGGACACCGAGCTGCCCCTGCGGGCGACCGTCCTGCGCACCGCCCCGCAGGAGCACGTCCTCGCGTTCGTCTTCCACCACATCGCCGCGGACGGCGCCTCCATGGGCCCCTTCCTGCGCGATCTGATGGAGGCCTACACCGCCCGCCACGCGGGCGAGGAGCCCGGCTGGGCCCCGCTGGACGTGCAGTACAAGGACTACACGCTGTGGCAGCGGCAGCTGCTGGGCGACGAGGACGACCCGCAGAGCATCGCGGCGGCCCAGCTCGACCACTGGCGCCGCGAACTCGCCGACGTCCCCCAGCCGGTCAACCTGCCGCTGGACCGGCCCCGTCCGGCCGTCGCCAGCCACCGCGGCGGACACGTCTCCTTCGAGCTGGAACCCGAACTCGTCGCCCGGCTCGGGAAACTCGCCGCCGAACACGGCGCCACCGCCCCCATGGTCGCCCAGGCCGCCCTCGCCGTACTGCTCCAGAAGCTCGGCGGCGGCGAGGACGTCACCATCGGCAGCCCCATCGAGGGGCGCACCGAGGAGGCCCTCGCCGACCTGATCGGCTTCTTCGTCAACACCTGGGTGCTGCGCGCCGACCTGTCCGGCAACCCCTCCTTCGGCGACCTGCTGGACCAGGCCCGCGACAAGGCCCTCGCCGCCTACGACAACCAGGACGTCCCCTTCGAACGGCTGGTGGAGCTCATCGGCCTGGACCGCTCCACCTCCTACCAGCCGCTGTTCCAGGTGATGCTCGCCTGGCAGTTCGTCTGGCCGGAGATCCGGATGCCCGGACTGCGGGTCACCCCCGTCGCCCTGGGCACCGACACCGCCAAGTTCGACCTGTTCTTCAACATCGTCCCGGACGCCGCCGGCCGCGCCCACGGCCGCCTGGAGTACGCGGCGGAACTCTTCGACCACCCCACGGCCGTCGCCGTCGTCGACCGCTTCGTGCGCATCCTGGAGCAGGCGGTCGCCGACCCCGCCCTGCGCCTCGCCGACCTCGACGTCCTCGACGCGGACGAGCGGGACTGGCTGCTGCGCACCGCGAACGACACGGCCGAACCGACCCTGGAGCCGGGCCTGGTGGAGGCCGTGGCCCTCCGGGCCCGGACGGCGCCGGACGCCCCCGCCGTCATCGGGGAGGACGCGACGCTGACCTACGCCGAGCTGGAGGCGCGGGCCGGCCGGCTGGCGCACTGGCTGGCCGGCCGCGGGGTGCGGCCCGAATCCCTGGTCGCCGTCCGCCTGCCCCGCTCCGCCGACCTCGTGGTCGCCCTGCTGGCGGTCCTGAAGACCGGCGCCGCCTACGTGCCGGTCGACCCCGACCACCCCCGGTCGCGCATCGAGTACATCCTCGCCGACTGCCGCCCGGCGCTCGTCCTCGACGCCGACGCCCTGGCCACCGCCCGCGAAGAGGCCGCCGGCCCCGGCCCCGCGCCCCTGCCGCAGGCCTCCCCGGACAACACCGCGTACGTCATCTACACCTCGGGCTCCACCGGCAACCCCAAGGGCGTCGCCGTCCCGCGCGGCGCCCTGGACAACTTCCTCGCCACCATGGGCCGCCGGGTCCCGCTCACCCCCGCCGACCGGTGGCTCGCGGTGACCACCGTCTCCTTCGACATCGCGGCCCTGGAGCTGTACCTGCCGCTGGTCAGCGGCGCCGCCGTCGTCCTCGCCGGGAAGGACACCCTCGCCGACCCCTCGCAGACCCTCGCCCTGCTGCGCCGCCACCGGGTCACCGTGGCCCAGGCCACCCCGGCGTTCTGGCAGATGCTGCTGATGTACGAGCCGGACGCCGCCACGGGCCTGCGGGTCCTGACCGGCGGCGAGGCCCTCCCGGCCCGGCTGGCCGACACCCTGGCCGGCGCCGCCGCCGAGGTGGCCAACGTCTACGGCCCCACCGAGACCACCATCTGGTCGACCCTGGCCCCCGTCGGGGCCGGGACGGGCGTGTCCATCGGCGCGCCCATCGGCAACACGCAGGTGTACGTCCTCGACGCCCGCCTGAACCCCGTCCCGCGCGGGGTCCAGGGCGAGCTGTACATCGCCGGGGACGGGCTGGCGCGCGGCTACCAGGGCCGCCCGGAGCTGACCTCCGAGCGGTTCACGGCCTGCCCGTTCGGCCCCGCAGGCGCCCGCATGTACCGCACCGGCGACCTGGTGCGCTGGTCCGCCGACGGCCGGCTGGAGTACGTCGGGCGGACCGACTTCCAGGTGAAGGTGCGCGGCTTCCGCATCGAGCTCGGCGAGATCGAGAACGCGCTCGCCGGGCACGAGGGCGTGGCGCAGGCCGTGGTCGTGGTGCGCGAGGACCAGGAGGGCGACAAGCGGCTCGTCGGCTACGTGGTGCCCGACCCGGACGGCGCGGCGGCCGGCGCCGACGCGGACGCCCAGGTGGACGAGTGGCGCCAGGTCTACGACGACACCTACGCCGGCTCCGGGGACGAGGCGCTCGGCGAGGACTTCGAGCTGTGGACCTCCTCCTACGACGGCGAGCCGATCCCCCGCGAGCAGATGCGGGCCTGGCAGGACGCGGCCGTGGCCCAGGTCCTGCGGTACCGGCCGCGGCGGGTGCTGGAGATCGGCGTCGGCTCCGGCCTGCTCCTGGCGAAGATCGTCGGAGAGGTCGAGGAGTACTGGGGCACCGACATCTCGGCCACCGTCGTCGACCGGGTCCGCCGGCAGGCCGAACAGGCCGGCCACGGCGCGCGGGTGCGGCTCAGCGCCCAGCCCGCGGACGACGTGTCCGGGCTGCCGCGCGGCACGTTCGACACGATCGTCCTGAACTCGGTCGTCCAGTACTTCCCGAGCGCCGGCTACCTGGACCGGGTGCTGCGCCAGGTGACGGAACTCCTCGCGCCCGGCGGCCGGGTGGTCGTCGGCGACGTCCGCAACGCCGCGACGCTGCGGATCCTGCTCACCGCGACCCAGCGCGCGGCCCACCCGTACGCGGCCCCCGAGGAGCTGCGCAGCCTGGTGGAGAAGGCCCTGTTCGCCGAACGGGAGCTGGTGGTCGCCCCCGAGTGGTTCACCGCCTGGGCGCAGGAGCACGGCGCCGCCGCCGACATCCGGCTCAAGCCGGTCACGGAGCACAACGAACTGACCCGGCACCGCTACGAGGTCGTGCTGCACGCGGATCCGGCCCGGGTGCTCGACCTGACCGGCGTCCCGGCCGTGCCCTGGAGCCGGGAGCAGGACTCCGGCCTCGCCCGACTGGCCGCCGCCGTGGACCGGGAGGGCCCGCTGCGGGTGACGGGCATCCCCAACGCGCGGCTGGCCGAGGAGGCCGCGGCGGCCGTCGCGGCGGGAGTCCTCGCCCCGGTGCCGCTGCCCGCCCCCGGCGCCGCCGACCCCGAGGAACTGCGGGCCGCGGTGCGCGGCCTGGGCGCCGACGCCGTCGTCACCTGGTCCGGCGAGGACCCGCGCCACTTCGACCTGGTCCTGCTGCCCCCGGGCCAGGTCGGCCCGGACGCCGCCGTCGCCGCCTTCGCCGCCGCGCCCGGCGGGGCGGCCGGGCGGATCCGGGCGAACGACCCCTCGCTGGCCGGCTCGATCGGCCCGCTCCTGGCCCGGCTGCCCGAGTACCTGCGCGGACACCTGCCGGACTACATGGTGCCCACGGCGATCGTCCCGCTCACGGAGATCCCGCTGACCCCGAACGGCAAGCTCGACCGCCGGGCCCTGCCCGTCCCGGACTACGCGCAGGTCTCCACCGGCCGGGCGCCGCGCACCGCGCGCGAGGAGACCCTCTGCGCGCTGTTCGCCGAGGTCCTCGGCCTGGAACGGGTCGGCATCGACGACGACTACTTCGCCCTCGGCGGCGACAGCATCCGCTCCATCCAGGTCGTCGCCCGCGCCAAGGCCCGCGGCACGGTCCTCACCGTGCGGGAGATCTTCGAACACCGCACCGTCGCCCGGCTCGTGGAACTGGCCGACGCCCGGGACGAGGAGGGCCCCGCCCTGCCCGAACTCCCCGGCGGCGGCACCGGCCGGGCCCCACTGCCCCCGCACGGCACCGCCGTGGGCCGGCCCTACACCTCCACGCTGCTCACCCTGCCCGAGGGCGTCGGCCACGAGGAACTCGTCACGGCGGTCCAGGCCCTCCTCGACCGGCACGACGTCCTGCGCGCCCGCCTCGACCGGGAGGACCCGGGCCTGCTCATCGAGCCCCCCGGCACCCCGGACGCGCGCGGACTCCTGCGCGAGGCCCCCGGCGGCGGCGCGGACGCCGCCGAGGACGCCGTGCGCGCCGCACTCGACGCCGCCGCGGCCCGCCTGGACCCGGACGCGGGCGTGATGGCGCAGTTCGTCCGGCTCGGCCCCGCGTCCGGCACCCAGGACGGAGGGCGGCTGCTGGTCGTCGCCCACCGCCTGGCCGTGGACCCGGCGTCCTGGCCGATCCTGGTCGCGGACCTGGTCCGCGCCTGGCAGCAGGCGCGCGAGGGCCGGATCCCCGCCCTGCCCCGCACGGGCACCTCCTACCGCGGCTGGGCCCACGCCCTGGCCGAAGCCGCGCCCTCCCCGCAGCCGCAGCGGGCCCCGTACGGGGACGAGTCCCCCTTCGGCAGCCACGAGGCGCCCGGCACCGGCACCGGCACCGGCACCGGCGCCGCGGACCGGGTGCGGGTGCGCGTACCGGCGGAGGTCACGGCCACCCTGCTGGACCGGCTGCCCGCGCTGCTGCGCACCGGCGCCGAGGACGGCCTGGTCACCGCGCTCGCCCTGGCGCTGGCCCACTGGCGCGCGGCGCGCGGCCTGCCGGCGGCGCCCGCCCCGGTCCGGCTGGAGGCGCGGGAGCGGCCCGCGCACCTGGTGCCCGGCGCCGACCTGGCCCGCACCGTCGGCCCGTTCACCCCGGTGTTCCCCGCCCGGCTGGACCTCACCGGCCTCGACCTCGCGGAGGCGCTCGCCGCGGGACCGGCCGCCGGCCGGGCCCTGAAGGCCGTCAAGGAACAGGTCCGGGCGGCGGCGGCCCACCTCCCCGGCCCCGGCGCCCCCGCACCGCGCATCGGGTTCGGCTACCTCGGCCGCACCTCCGCCGCGCGGCTCCCCGAAGACCTGCGCGGCCTGGGCTGGGCCGTCGACCCCGCCCACCCGGACCCGGCCGCCGCCCCGGACGCCGGGATCCCGCTGCCGTCCGGCCTGGAGGTCGAGGCCGTGGCCGCCCCCGGCCCCGGCGGCGAGGAACTGACCGCCGCCTTCACCTTCCCGGCCGGGACCCTCTCCCGCGAGGAGGTGACCGAACTGGCCCTGCTGTGGGTCCGGGCCCTGACCGCCCTGGCCCGGTACGCCGCCACCCCCGGCGCCGGCGGGCTCACCCCCTCCGACGCGCCCCTGGCCGGCGTGACCCAGGAGGAGATCGACACCTGGGAGGCCCGGTACGGACGGCTCGCCGAGATCAGGCCGACCACCGCGACCCAGTCCGGGATGCTCTTCCACACCCAGCTCGCCGGGACCTCGTTCGACCCGTACCACAACCAGCTGGTCTTCCAGCTCTCCGGCGACGTCGACCCCGACCGGATGCGCCGCGCCGGACAGGCCCTGCTGGAGCGCCACCCGGGCCTGCGCGCCGCGTTCGTGGCCCGGGCCGACGGCGACCTCGTCCAGGCCGTCCCGGCCGCAGGGGTCGTCCTGCCCTGGCGCCACCTCGACCTGACCGGGACCGGGGAAGGCGTACGCACCGAGGAGTTCGAACGGTTCCTCACCGAGGACCGGGCCGCCCACTTCGACCTGGACGCCCCGCCCCTCTTCCGGCTCTCCCTCGTCGTCCTGGAGCCCGGCCGCGCCGAACTCGTGATGACCTCCCACCACGTCCTGTTCGACGGCTGGTCCACGCCCCTGCTGATGCGGGACCTGCTGCTGCTCTACGGATCCCGCGGCGACGGCTCCGCCCTGCCCCCGGCCCCCGGCTTCGACGCCTTCCTGAGCTGGCGCGCCCGGCAGGACACCGCGGAGTCCCTGCGGGCCTGGACCGCCGAACTCGACGGGGCCGAGGAGCCCACCCTGCTCGCCCCCGGCTCCGAGGGCGTCGGCGAACAGGGCGTCGCCCAGCTCGACGTGGACCTCCCCGCCGAGGAGGCGCGCGCCCTCGCGGCCCGCGCCGCCGAACTGGGCGTCACCGTCAACACCCTGGTCCAGGGCGCCTGGGCGCTGCTGCTGGGCCGGCTCACCGGCCGCCGGGACGTGGTGTTCGGCGCCACCGTCTCCGGCCGCCCGCCCGCCGTGCCGGACGTGGACGCGATGGTCGGGATGTTCATCAACACCCTTCCCGTGCGCGTCGCGTACGCCCCCGGCGACACCCTCGCCGAGATCCTCACCCGGCTCCAGGACCGGCAGGCCGGCCTCCTGGACCACCACCACCTCGGGCTCACCGAGATCCAGCAGGCCCTCGGCCGGCCGTCCCTCTTCGACACGCTGTTCGTCTTCGAGTCCTACCCGGTCGACCGCGAGGGCCTCGGCGCCGCGAGCGCCGCAGCGGACGGCATCGCCTTCACCGGCCTGCGCCCGGCCACCGCCACCAACTACCCGCTGGCCCTGATGGCCGCCGTCGACCCGCACCTCCAGCTGATCCTCCAGTACGCGCCCGGAGTCTTCGACCGGGAGGCGGCGCAGGTGATCGCGGCCCGCCTGGTCCGCGTCCTGCGGCAGCTGGCGGCCACCCCGGACCTCAAGGCCGCGCACCTGGAGGTCCTGGACCCGGCCGAACGCGAACGGCTGCTCACCGGCCTCAACCCCCCGGCCGCGCCCGCCCCGGACACCACGGTCCCCGGCCTGGTCGGGGCCCAGGCCGCCCGGACCCCGGACGAGCCCGCCCTGGTCACCGAGGACGAGACCCTCACCTACCGCGAACTCGACTCCCGCGCCGAGGCCCTGGCCCGGGTCCTGGCCGCGCACGGGGCGGGCCCGGAGTCGCTGGTCGCCCTGGCCCTGCCCCGCTCGGCGGCCCTGGTCGTCGCCCTCCTCGCCGTCCTGAAGGCGGGCGCCGCCTACCTGCCGGCCGACCCCCGCTACCCGAGCCACCGCCTGGCGGCCATCCTCGCCGAGGCCCGCCCGCACCTGGTCCTCACGGACTCCGCCACGGCCGCGGCCCTCCCGGAGCACGAGGCCCCGGCCCTCCTCCTCGACCGGCTCGCCCCGGCCGCGGACGACGCCGCCGCCCCGGCGCCCCGGATCCACCCGGACCAGCTGGCGTACGTGATGTACACCTCCGGCTCCTCCGGGAAGCCCAAGGGCGTCGCCATCACCCACGCCAACATCGTGAACGGCGTCCGCCAACTCGCCCCCGTCGTCGGGATGGGGCCCGGCAAGAGGCTCCTCGCCGGCACCTCCGTCAACTTCGACGTCTCGGTGTTCGAGATCGTCACCACCCTCGCCTCCGGCGGCGTCGTCGAACTGGTCCGGGACGTCCTGGTCCTGGGCGAACGCAAGGAGGGCTGGAGCGGCGCCGTCGTCTCCACCGTCCCCTCCGCCTTCGCCGAACTCCTCGACGCCATCGCCGGCCGCACCGAGGTCGAGACGGTCGTCTTCGCCGGTGAGGCCCTGCCCGTCTCACTGGCCGAGAAGGTCCGCGCCGCCTTCCCCGGCGTCCGGGTCGTCAACGCCTACGGGCAGAGCGAGTCGTTCTACGCCACCGCCGCCGTGGTTCCGGCCGGCGCCGGCCGCTCCGGCAGCGCCCCGGTCGGCGCCCCCCTCGGGGGCATGCGGGCCTACGTCCTGGGCCCCGACCTGGCCCCGCTGCCGCAGGGCGCGACCGGCGAACTGTACGTCGGCGGCAGCCTGGGCCGCGGCTACCAGGGCCGCGCCGACCTGACCGCCGACCGCTTCGTCGCCGACCCCTTCGGTCCGCCCGGTGCCCGCATGTACCGCACCGGCGACCTGGCCCGCTGGAACGCCGAGGACCAGCTGGAGTACGCGGGCCGCGGCGACGCCCAGGTCAAGGTGCGCGGCTTCCGCGTGGAGCCCGGCGAGGTCGAGGCCGCGCTCACCGCGCACCCCGCCGTCGCCCAGGCCGCCGTCGTCGCCCGGCCGGGCCCCGGCGGCGGGCAGCAGCTCGTCGCGTACGCGGTCCCGGCGGGCGCCCTGACCGCCGAGGAGCTGCGCCGGTCCACCGCCGAGCGGCTGCCCGACTTCATGGTCCCGTCCGCCTTCGTCCTCCTGGAGCGGCTGCCGCTGATGCCCAACGGCAAGCTCGACCGGGCCGCGCTGCCCGAACCCGAGTTCACCGGCGCCCCCTACCGGGCCCCCCGCAGCGCCCGCGAGGAGTCCCTGGCCGCGCTGTTCGCCGAGGTCCTCGGCCTGGAGCGGGTCGGCATCGACGACGGCTTCTTCGAGCTCGGCGGGCACTCCCTGCTCGCCACCCGGCTGATCAGCCGCGCCCGTGCCGAGCTGGGGCTGGAGATACCCATCCGCAAGATCTTCGACCTGCCGACCGTCGCGGCGCTCGCACCGTGGCTGGCGGAATCGGCCGCCGCGCGCCGCCCCGGTCTGCGCCGGATGTTCGTATGAGGAGTGAAGCAATGATCCCGCTGTCCTTCGTGCAACGACGCACATGGTTCCTGCACCAGCTGGAGGGTGCGGAGACCTGGAACATCTCCTCGGCGTTCCGGCTGACCGGGCCGCTGGACCGGGAGGCCCTCCTCGCGGCGCTCGGCGACCTGGTCGACCGGCACGAGGTCCTGCGCACCGTCTACCGCACGGACGAGGACGGAGAGCCGTACCAGGTGATCCTCCCGCTGGACGAGGCGCTGGCGCAGGTGTCCGTGCCGGTCGCGGACGTGGCGCCCGAGGGCGTCTCCGCCGCCGTCGACGAGACCGTCGCCCACTGGTTCGACCTGGAGACGCGGATCCCCCTGCTGGCCCGGCTGCTGCGCACCGCGCCCGAGGAACACGTCCTGGTCCTCGTCATCCACCACATCGCCTCCGACGGCAGCTCGGGCGCCCCCCTCGCCCGGGACCTGGCCACGGCCTACAACGCGCGCCGGGCCGGCCGGGCGCCCGGCTGGGAGCCGCTGCCCGTCCAGTACAAGGACTTCACCATGTGGCAGCGCGAGGTCCTCGGCGACCTCGCCGACCCGGAGAGCCTGGGCGCGCAGCAGGTCGCCTACTGGCGCCGCGAACTGGCGGGCGTGCCCCAGCCGCTCGACCTCCCGCTGGACCGGCCCCGCTCCGTGGAGGGCGGCACCGACGGCGACGCCGTCCCCATCCCCGTCGCCGCCGACGTCATGGCCGGACTGCAGAAGCTCGCCGACGGGCGCGGGCTGACCATGTCGATGGTCATGCAGGCCGCCCTCGGCGTCCTGCTGGGCAAGCTCGGCGGCGGCGAGGACATCCCCGTCGGCACCCCCATCGCCGGCCGCACCGACGAGGCCCTCAACGACCTCATCGGCTGCTTCGTCAACAACCTGGTCATCCGCATGGACCTCTCCGGCGACCCCACCTTCGCCGCCCTCCTCGCGCAGGTCCGCGACAAGGCGCTGACCGCCTACGAGAACCAGGACGTGCCCTTCGAGGTGCTGGTCGAGCAGCTCAACCCCGACCGCTCCGCCGCCTACCGGCCGTTCTTCCAGGTGATGTGCGGCTGGCAGAACACCGAGAAGTGGTCCCTCACGCTCGACGGCCTCGACGTCGAATACCGCCAGGCCCTCCTCGCGACCACCCAGGTCGACGTCTTCTTCAGCATGACCACCGGCGAGACCGGCGCCCTGCGCGGCGACATCTCCTACGCCACCCACCTCTTCGACCGGGACACGGTCGAGGACATGGCCGCCCGCTACGCCCGCGTCCTCCAGCAGCTCGCCGCCGACCCGCAGATCCGCATCGGCGAGGTCGACGTCCTCGTCGACGGCGAACGGGAAATGCTGCTGACCGAGGTCAACGACACCGCCGCACCCACCCTCGACGGCGGCATCGCCCAGGCCCTGCGCCGGCAGGCCGAGGCCGCCCCCGACGCCCTCGCGATCGTCGCCGAGGAGGAGACGCTCACCTACCGCGAGCTGGAGGCCCGCTCCAACCGGCTCGCGCGCTGGCTCGTCGGCCGCGGCGTGCGCCCCGAGTCGCTGGTCGCCGTCATCCTGCCGCGCACCGCGAACCTGCCGGTGGCCCTGCTCGCCGTCCTCAAGGCCGGCGGCGCCTACATCCCCGTCGACCCCGACCACCCGCGCTCGCGTACCGACTTCGTCCTCGACCAGGCGAAGCCGACCCTCGTCCTCGACGCCGACACCCTGGCCGCCGCCGACTGGGAGCACTGCCCCGACACCCCGCCCGAGGTGGCCGTCCACCCCGACAACACCCAGTACGTCATCTACACCTCCGGCTCCACGGGCACCCCCAAGGGCGTGACCATCCCGCGCGGCGCCGTCGCCAACTTCCTGGCCGCAGCCCGGCGCCGGTTCCCGCTGACCGCCGCCGACCGGATGCTGTTCAGCACCACCGTCTCCTTCGACATGGCCAACACCGAGCTCTACCTGCCGTTCGTCTGCGGCGCCACCATGGTTCTGGCGAAGAAGGAGACCGTCACCGACCCCGCCGCCATGACGGCCCTGCTGCGCCGCCACGCCGTCACCGTCGTCCAGGCCACCCCCGGCTTCTGGCAGATGCTCCTCGCCCACGAACCCGACGCCGCCCGCGGCCTGCGGATCATCACCGGAGCCGAGGCCGTCCCGCTGCGCCTCGCCGAGACCCTCGCCGAACAGGCCGCCGAGGCCGGCAACTGGTACGGCCCCTCCGAGACCACCACCTGGTCCACCACCGCCCCCCTCAAGGCCGGCGCGGGCGTCTCCATCGGCACCCCGATCGGCAACACGCAGGTGTACGTGCTCGACGCGCGGCTGCGCCCCGTCCCGCGCGGGGTCCAGGGCGAGCTGTACATCGCCGGAGACGGACTCGCGCGCGGCTACCAGGACCGTCCGGACCTGACCGCGGAACGCTTCGTCCCCTGCCCGTTCGGCCCCGCCGGCGCCCGCATGTACCGCACCGGCGACCTCGTGCGCTGGAACAAGACGGGCGCCCTGGAGTACCTCGCCCGCACCGACCACCAGGTCAAGGTCCGCGGCTTCCGCATCGAGCTCGGCGAGATCGAGCACGTCCTCGCGGGACACCCCGACGTGGCGCGGGCGGCCGTCGTGGTCCGCGAGAACCGCCAGGGAGACCGGAGCATCGTCGGCTACGTGGTCCCCGCCGCGGACGCCGCCGACCCCGCCGCGCTGCTCCCCGAGCTCACCGCGCACCTGCGCGGACGGCTCCCGGACTACATGGTCCCCGCCGCCCTGGTGCCCCTCGCCGAGATCCCGCTGACCCCCAACGGCAAGCTCGACCGGCAGGCCCTCCCCGACGGGCAGAACCCCGCCGCGGCCGCCGGCGGGGCCCCGCGCAACTCCCACGAGGAGAGGCTCGCCGCCGTCTTCCGCGAGCTGCTGGACCTGGAGCACGTCGGCGTCGACGACGACTTCTTCGCCCTCGGCGGCCACTCCCTGCTGGCCACCCGGCTCAGCGTCCGCATCCGCAAGGACTTCGACGTCGAGTTGCCGCTGCGGACGATCATCAAGTTCCCGACGGTGGCCGAGCTCGCCGCCCTGCTGCTCGCCGGGGCCGTCCCCGACGAGGTCGCCGACCCCTTCGGCGTCGTCCTGCCCCTCAACAGCGACCCCGGCACCGGCAGGAAGCCCCTGTGGTTCTTCCACGGCGGGGGCGGCCTGGGCTGGGCCTACTTCAGCTTCGTCACGCACGTGCAGGGCCGGCAGGCCTACGCCCTCCAGTCGCGCGGCGCCGACGGCCGGGCCCCGCTGGTGGAGTCCATCGACGAGATGGTCGACCACTTCATCGAGGAGATGCTCGCGGTCCAGCCCGAGGGCCCCTTCAACCTGGTCGGCTGGTCCTACGGCGGCACCCTCGTCCAGGCCGTCGCCGCGGGCCTGGACCGGCGCGGCCACGAGATCGCGCTGACCGCGGTCCTCGACTCCCAGCCGGGCGGCCAGGGCTGGTCGGACATCCACCGCAACAAGACGGTGGAGGACTACCGCGACGAGCTCGAGGACTTCTTCGGCCAGTACATCGGCACCGGGAACCAGCAGGAGTTCCTGGACAACATGTCGAAGGTCCTCGCCAACAACACCAATCTGATGATGGATTGGGAATCCCCCGTCTACGGCGGCGACATCGTCTTCTTCCACGCCACCCTCAAGGACGAGATGTACGCCCACCTGTGGCGCCCCTACGTCCTGGGCACCATCGAGGAGTACGACGTGGCGGCCACCCACCACGAGATGAACCTCCCCGGACCCGTGTCCGAGGTCTTCGAGGTCCTCAACGCCAAGCTGGCGGACCTGGCGTGACGCGCCGGTCCAGCCACGGAACCGATGATCGGAGCTGGTCGCGATGACGCGGACCACCCTGCTGTGCGTCCCGTTCGCGGGCGCCGGCCCCTCCTTCTTCCACCCCTGGCGGGAACTGGCCGCCGACCGCTGGCGCGTCACCTCGGTGGAGCTGCCGGGCCGCGAGCGGCGGATCCTGGAGGAGCCCTACCGCAACGTCCAGGAAGCCGCCAAGGGCGTGATCGACGGCGTCGTCGCCGACCTCGGCGAAGGCTCCCGGACCGTCCTGTTCGGCCACAGCCTGGGCGCCGTCCTCGCCTACGAGCTGGCCCACCTGCTCGGAGAGCGGGGGATCCACGTCGAACGGCTGGTCGTCAGCGGTTCCCCCGGCCCCTGGACCCAGCGCGAACGCCGCGCCGCCGGCCTGCCCGACGAGGAGTTCCTGGCCCGGGTCGAGGAGTTCGCGGGCTTCCGGCACGAAGCCCTGGACCACCCGGAGATGCGGGAGCTGATCCTCCCCGTCCTGCAGGCCGACTGCGAGATGCACGAGAGCTACGTACCGAGCACCGACGAACCGCTGGCGGTGCCGATCTGCTCGCTGCGCGGAGCCGACGACGGACTGGTCAGCGCGCAGGAGGCCCGCCAGTGGCGGGCGGCGACCACCGCCGCCTTCACCTGGGCGGAATTCCCCGGCGACCACATGTACCTGGTCGGCGCCGGCCGCGAGGTCCTCGACCTGATCGCCCGGCAGTCCCGCTCCGACCGGCAGTGACGTGCTCCAGCGCCGTGTCAGCGGCGTGACAGGTCGATGACAGGACCGAAGAGGAAAGTGGAGGCATGAGAAGCTCAGCGATCGCAGTTTCAGGGCTGCGTAAGGCATACGGTGACAAGGTCGTGCTCGACGGCATCGACTTCGACGTCGCCGCGGGATCGGTCTTCTCCCTGCTCGGCCCCAACGGGGCGGGCAAGACGACGACGGTCAACGTCCTGACGACGTTGATGAAGGCCGACGCCGGCACGGTGCGGGTCGCCGGGTACGACGTGGCCGCCGAGACCCGGCAGGTGCGCGGCGCCATCGGCGTGACCGGACAGTTCGCCGCGGTCGACGAGCTGCTGACGGGCCGTGAGAACCTGCAGCTGATGGCGGACCTGAAGCGCGTGCGCGACGGCGGCAGCCTGGTCACCGGGCTGCTGGAGCGGTTCGACCTGGCGGAGTCCGCGGACAAGCAGGCGTCCACCTACTCCGGCGGCATGCGCCGCAAGCTGGACCTGGCGATGACCCTGGTCGGCAAGCCGCAGGTGATCTTCCTGGACGAGCCGACGACGGGCCTCGACCCGCGCAGCCGGCGCACCATGTGGGGCATCGTCCGCGAACTGGTCGCCGAGGGCGCCACCATCTTCCTCACCACCCAGTACCTGGAGGAGGCCGACCAGCTCGCCGACCGGATCGCGGTCCTCAACCAGGGCCGCCTGGTCGCCCAGGGCACCCCCGAGGAGCTCAAGCGCCAGATCCCCGGCACCCACGTCCGGTTCCGCTTCGCCGACCTCGCCGGCCTCGACGCCGCGGCCCGGGTCCTCCTGGAGGCCACCCGCGACGACGAGGAGCTGACCCTGAGCGTGCCCGGCGACGGCGGGACCCGCTCGGTGCGGGCCCTGCTGGACCGGCTCGACGCCCACGGGCTCGACGCCGAGGAGTTCTCGGTGCAGCGCCCCGACCTCGACGACGTCTTCCTCGCCCTCACCGACCAGTCGGCGGGCGTCCAGAACACCAGCAAGGAGGCGATCGCACAGTGAGCACGGTCTCGACGCCGTTGGCCGACTCGGCGATCATGCTGCGCCGCAACCTGAAGCACACCGTGCGCAACCCCGTCACGGTCTTCAACGCGGTCCTGTTCCCCATCATCATCATGCTCATGTTCGTCGGGGTGTTCGGCGGCGCCTTCAGCGTCGGCGAGGACTACGTCGACTACGCCACGCCCGGCCTCCTCGTGATGGCCATCAGCTACGGGCTGGGCGCCACCGCCACGGCGGTGAACGACGACATGACCAAGGGCATCATCAACCGGTTCAAGACCATGGACGTCTCGCGCGGCGCCATGCTGACCGGTCACGTGATCATCACCTCGGTGCGCTGCCTGGTGGCCTGCGCGGCCATCGTCGGCGTGGCCTTCGCCATGGGCTTCGACCCGGGGGCCAGCGCGCTGGACTGGCTCGGCGTCGTCGGCGTCGTCGTGCTGCTGAGCTTCGCGGCCGGCTGGCTGACCGTCGCCACCGGCCTGGCCGCCAAGACCGTGGAGTCCGCGGGCCTGGCCACCGTGCCGCTGATCATGCTGCCGTTCCTGAGCACCGCGTTCGTCCCCGCCGAGTCCATGGGCACCGGCATCCGGCAGTTCGCCGAGTACCAGCCCTTCACCCCGATCATCGAGACGCTGCGCGGGCTGCTGAACGGCAACCCCTCGGGCGGCGACGCCCTCGCGGCCGTCGCCTGGTGCGTGGGCCTCGCCCTGCTCGGCTACGTCTGGGCGGTCTCCACGTTCAAGAAGCGGGCGTGAGCCCGGCCTGAGCGCCGCCACCACGACGGCGGCCGCCGGACCCCGACAGGGTCCCGGCGGCCGCCGTACGCGTTCCCGGGGAAGCCCGCCTCACCCCGCCAGGGCCGGACCGAACCAGGTGGTCAGGGCCGCCCGGAGCGCGGCGGTGTCCGGCTCGCCGCCGGCCTCCGCCGCCCAGGCCACGTGCCCGTCGGGCCGGACCAGCAGCGCCGCCGGAGCGGGCACCTCGCCGACCGGCGGCACGGGCCACAGCTCGTCCTCCGCGCGCGCCGCGACCAGGTCGACGCGCCCGGCCCAGCCCGCGGCGACCGCGGCGAGCCCCGCGCCGCCGCACAGGTCGAGCAGGACCGGCCGGCCGCCGTGCAGCAGTTGGTAGACGCCGACGACCCCCTCGTCCGTCTTCAGGTCGGCGTCGAAGACCCGGCGGCCCTCCATCGGGTGGTCCCCGTCGACGGGATAGCGGACGTCCAGCGCGGTCAGCATGTGCCGCAGGACCCGGTTGACGTCGTCGAAGACCATCAGCGAGCCGAACACCTCGCGCAGCGCGTCCGTCGCCGCACCGGGGCGGGCCAGGGCCGCCTGGGCCCGGGTGTTGTGCAGCACCCGCTCCCCGACCGGGTGGCGCTCGTCGTGGTAGCTGTCCAGCAGGCCCTCCGGAGCGTCGCCCCGGACCACCGAGGCCAGCTTCCAGCCCAGGTTGACCGCGTCCTGCACGCCCATGTTCAGCCCCTGCCCGCCGGCCGGGAAATGGATGTGCGCGGCGTCGCCCGCCAGCAGCACCCGCCCCGACCGGTACCGGTCGGCCTGCCGCGCCGCGTCGTTGAACCGCGACACCCAGCGCGGGGCGCGCATGCCGAAGTCGCTGCCCGCGACCCGGACCAGGGACTCCCGCAGCAGCTCGAACGTCGCCGGCTCGTCGCGGTCCGCGACCCGGTCGTACTCGGAGGTGATCACCCGGTACCAGCCCGGCTGGAAGGCGATCGCCGAGTAGTCGCCGCCCGGGGTGCGCCGCACCCACACGTAGTCCTCCGGCAGGCCGGGCAGTTCCACGTCCCCGATCAGCGCCGTCATCGTCGCCTCGGTGCCGGGGAAGCCGATGCCGGCCAGCTTGCGCACCGTGCTGCGCCCGCCGTCGCAGCCCACCAGGTAGCGGGCGCGCAGCTCCGCCGCCCCGTCGGCCGTCTCCAGCCCGACCGTCACCCCGTCCGCGTCCTGGCCGACCGCGCTCACCGCGGCCGACCGGCGCACCCGCACGCCGAGCTCGGCGGCCCGCTCCTCCAGCAGCCGCTCCACGGCGGACTGCAGGATCATCAGCGGATAGGGGTGCCTCGACTCCGACTCGTCGAAGTCCAGATACAGACCGGAGAAATGCCCGACCGGCTGCGGTTCCCCCTCCGCCAGGAACCGGTCGAGGATCCCGCGCTGGTCGAGCACCTCCAGGGTCCGCGAGTGGATCCCGCCGGCCCGGGACTCGCCGGTACGCGCCGGGAGCCGCTCCACCACCACCACGTCCACGCCCGCCAGCCGCAGCTCGCAGGCGAGCATCAGGCCCGTCGGCCCCGCGCCCGCGACGATCACGTCCGCGTCCGTACCCGTATGCCCCACGTCGTTCCCCCTCGTTCGACTGCGCCTCTAACGACGTTGAATCACCTTCACGTTCACTGAACGCGAATCAGCCGGTCAAGGAACGCCACTGCCGGGGCGGGGCAACCCGTGGGCGGACTTCCGCCGTCCCGCCGGCGGGACGGTCCCCGGGAACGGACCCCCGGCGCACTCTCAACCCCACCGGCCGGCGAGCGCCGGGACACCGCCGAAGCGGTGTGGGCGGACGGACGACCGCGCGAGACTCGGTCCGGCCGTTCGAGGAAGTGTCTCGCCGGCGGGACGGCGCGGCCGGGGGACCCCCGGCCGGCGGAGGAAGGACAGACGGGCAATGGGATCGTTGGGACAGGAAATCGCGGAGCTCTGGGGACAGCACCTGGGCGGCCGTGAGGTCGGTGTGGACGACGACTTCTTCGCGATCGGCGGCAATTCGCTGAGCGGCATCAAGATCATCGAGCGGGTGTCGGAGGAGTACGGCGTCCAGCTGTCCGTGCGCGACTTCTACCTGGCGCAGACCCCGGCCCGGGTCGCCGAGCTGATCGAGCAGGGCAGGACCGGGGCGTGAGGCTCACGCCGGGTCCCGCCCGCGACGTCGACCTCGCCGGCGTCGACCTGTTCGACCTGGACCTCTACACCTCCGGCGACCCCCACCCGGTCTGGGACGTGATGCGGGCCGAGGCCCCCCTGTTCCACCAGGTCCTGCCGGACGGCCGGGAGTTCTGGTCGGTCACCCGCTACGAGGACGTCCGCCGGGTCCTGTCCGACCACCGCGAGTTCACCTCCGAACGCGGCACCGTCCCCACCCACCTCGGCACGGACGACCCCGCCGCCGGCGTGCTGATGACCTCCACCGACCCGCCGCGGCACACCGAGGTCCGCCGCCCGCTCGGCTCCAAGCTCACCGCCCGCGCCGTCCAGGCCTGGGAGGACCGGATCCGCGCCACCGTCGTGCGCTTCCTCGAACCCGCCCTGGACGGCGCCGTCTTCGACCTCGCCGAGCAGGCCCTGCTGCTGCCCGCGCTGGTCACCGGCCCGCTGCTCGGCATTCCCGAGAAGGACTGGGAGGAGCTCGTCCGGCTCACCGCCATGGTGACGGCCCCCTCCGACCCGCACTTCCTCCTCGGCAGCGAGGCCGCCACCCTGGCCATCTCCCACCACGAGCTCCTCACCTACGTCCGGGACTGGGCCAGGACCCACCGGGCCTCCGGCGAGGAGGACGAGAGCCTGCTCCACCACCTCACGAGCGTCCGCCCCGGCGGCGAGCCGCTGTCCGACGAGGAGATCGCCCTCGACGGCTACAGCATCCTGCTGGGCGCCAACGTCACCACCCCGCACACCGTCTCCGGCACGGTCGAGGCGCTCATGGAGCGCCCCGAGCAGTACGCCAAGGCGGCGGCCGACCCCACGCTGGTCCCCAACCTCGTCGAGGAGGGGCTGCGCTGGACCTCGGCCGCCTGCAACTTCATGCGGTACGCGGTGGACGACGTCGAGATCGCCGGCGGCACCGTCCCGGCGGGCGGCGCGGTCGTCGCCTGGATCGGCTCCGGCAACCGGGACGCGTCCGTCTTCCCCGACCCGCACGCCTTCGACCTCACCCGGGCCGGCGCCAAACGCCACGGCGCCTTCGGCTTCGGCCCGCACTTCTGCATCGGCGCCCCCCTCGCCCGGATGACCCTGCGCGTCTTCTTCGAGGAGCTCCTCGCCCGCTTCGAGTCCCTCGAACCCGCCGGTGAACCGCAGCACCTGCGGTCGTACTTCATCGCCGGAATGACCCACCTGCCCCTCGTCGGCAAGAAACGGCGGACCCCATGACCACCGGCACCCCCACCGCGCCCTCGCCGTGGTTCGTCCGGCCGCCCTCCGCGGACGCCGCCGCCCGGCTGTTCTGCCTCCCCTTCTCCGGCTCCGGGGCCTCGGCCTTCAGCGCCTGGCCCGCCGAGATCGGCGGCGCCGAGGTCTGCCCGGTGCAGTTCCCCGGCCGCGAGAACCGGCTGGCCCACCCGCACTACGGCACCTACGAGCAGCTGGCCGACGGCCTCGCCGAACAGTTGGCACCGCTGCTCGACCGGCCGTACGCGGTCTTCGCGCACTGCGCCGGGGCGATCCCCGCCTACGAGACGGTGCTGCGGATCGCCGAGCGCGGCCTGCCCGGCCCGCGCTGCCTGTTCGTCTCGGGCCAGCCCGCCCCGCACGACGCCGCCCGCGACCGGATGCTCGGCCTGACCGAGGCCGAACTCCGCGACGAGCTGGAGGCGTTCGTCCGCGGCCGCGGCATCGAACCCCGTCCCGACATGATCGACCTGGGCATGTTCGTCCTGCTGCGCGACCACGCCGCCGCGGGCGCCTACCGGCGGACCGAGGCCGCCCCGGTGGACTGCCCCGTCGTCGTCCTGCACTGGCGGGAGGACTCCGACGTGAGCGCCGAGGACCTCGAAGGATGGCGCCGGTACGCGGACCGGGTCGAGTTCCGGGTGGTCGGCGGCGGCCACTACGGCTTCATGGACGCGCCCGCCGACCTGCTGGCCGCGCTGTCCCCGTCCCACTGGCGCTGACCCCCGGCGGCCGTCCGCCCCCGTCCGCCCCCGTTCACCCAAGCCCGCCCACGCTCGCCCCGGCGATCTGCCGAGAGAATCCGGAAGGGAACGTCTATGAGTGGCGCAGCCGCCGACATCGCCGTCGTCGGGATGTCGTGCCGGTTCCCCGGCGTGACCGGCCCGGACGCCTTCTGGCGCCTCCTGCACGACGGGGAGTCGACCGTCGCCGGCTTCCCGGCCGCCCGCCCGGCCGGCCCCGGCCGCGGCTCCCACCCGGACGCGGCCCTCCTGGAGCGGGGCTCCTTCCTCGACTCGATCGACGGGTTCGACGCCGCCTTCTTCGGCACCGGACCGGCCGAGGCCGCCGCCATGGACCCCGTGCAGCGGCTCGGACTGGAGCTGGCCTGGGAGGCCGTCGAGGACGCGGGCATCCCGGCGGAGACCCTCGCCGGCCGCGAGATCGACGTCGTGGTCGGCACCGCCCCGTCCGGGTACGACGTGCTGCGCCGGCTCTCCGGCAGCGACCGGGACGACCACTACGCCGCCATCGGCGCCAACGGGGCGATGATCGCGAACCGGATCTCCGCCCTCTTCGACGTCCGCGGCATGAGCTACTGCGCGGACTCCGGCCAGTCCTCCTCCCTGGTGGCACTGGCCCTGGCCTGCGAACGGATCCGCGCCGGCGCCGTCGACGCGGCCCTGGCGGGCGGCGTCCACCTGATCGCCGACCCGGAGGCCGGAGCGGCCCTCGCCAACCTGGGCGCCCTCTCGCCCGACGGCCGCTGCTTCACCTTCGACGCCCGGGCCAACGGCTTCGCCCGCGGCGAGGGCGGGGCGTTCGTCCTGCTCAAGCGGCTCGACCTGGCCCTCGCCGACGGCGACCGCGTCTACGCCGTGGTCCGCGGCTGGGGCGTCGGCAGCGGCGGCGCCTCCACCAAGATGCCCGACCCCAGCCCCGCCGGTCAGGCCGCCGCCGTCCGGGCCGCCCTCGCCCGCGCGGACGTCCCCTTCGACACCGTCGACTACGTCGAGGCCCACGGCACCGGCACCCGCATGGGCGACCCGGCCGAGGCGGCCGGGCTGCGCGAGGTGTTCCGGGAGACGGGCCGCGGCCGCCGCCTGGTGATCGGCTCGGTGAAGACGAACGTCGGCCACCTGGAGCCGGCCGCCGGGATCACCGGCTTCGTGAAGGCGGCCCTCTGCCTGGACCGGGGCCGGCTGGTCCCGAGCCTGGGCTTCCGCTCCCCGAACCCCGCCATCGAGGACTTCCACGAGCACTTCGAGGTGCTGCGGGCCGCCCGCCCCTGGCCGGAGGTGCCCGGCCGGCCGCGCCGGGCGGGGGTGTCGGCGTTCGGCATGGGCGGCACCAACGCCCACGTGATCCTGGAACAGGCGCCCCAGGCCCCGGCGCCGGGCCCGGCCGCCGACGGCGCCCCGGCCGCCCCCCGCGTGCTGCCGTGGGTGCTCACCGCCCGCTCCGAGCCCGCCCTGCGGGAACAGGCGGCCCGGCTGCGGGACCGCGTGGCCGCGGACCCCTCGCTCTCCCCGGCCGACGTCGGCCACTCCCTGGCCACGACCCGGGCCCGGTTCGAACACCGGGCGGTGGTCCTGGGCACCGGCCGGGACGAGGCCCTGGAAGCCCTCGGCCGGTTCGCCGAGGGCGGCGACCCGGCGCGCGTGGTGCGCGGGACGGCCGCACGCCCGGCGGGCCCGGTGGTCTTCGTGTTCCCCGGCCAGGGATCGCAGTGGCAGGGCATGGGCGCACGGCTGTACGAGGAGTCGGAGGTCTTCGCGCACTCGGTCGACGCCTGCGCGCGGGCCCTGGCACCGCACGTGGACTGGTCGCTGGTGGACGTGCTGACCGGCGCCGCGCCGGCCGCCGAGCTGGAGCGGATCGAGGTCGTCCAGCCGGCGCTGTTCGCCGTGCTGGTGTCCCTGGCCCGGGTGTGGGGCTCGCTGGGCGTGACCCCCGACGCCGTCATCGGCCACTCCCAGGGGGAGATCGCCGCCGCCCACGTGGCGGGCGCCCTGAGCCTGGAGGACGCGGCCCGGATCGTGGCCCTGCGCTCCCGGCTGCTGGCCGAGGTCGCCGGGCAGGGCGCCATGGCCGGGCTCCTGCTGCCCGAAGCGCGGGTGCGGGAGCTGCTGGGGAGGTGGGGCGGGCGGCTCGGGATCGCCGCCGTCAACGGCCCCAACTCCACCACCGTCTCGGGTGAGACGGAGGCGGTCCGGGAACTGGTCGCGGCCTGCGAGGCCGACGGCGTCCGCGCCCGCCTGATCAGGTCCACCGTGCCCGGCCACTCCCCGCTGCTCGACCGGTTCGAGGCGGAACTGACCGCCGGACTGGGCCGGATCACCCCGCTGCCCGCGACCGCGGCGATCCACTCCACGGTCACCGGCGGCCCCGTGGACCCGGCGGGGCTGGACGCCGCCTACTGGTTCCGCAACCTGCGGCACACCGTCCGGTTCGAGGCCGCCACCAGGGGCCTGATCGCCCAGGGGCACACCACCTTCGTCGAGATCAGCCCGCATCCCGTCCTCCAGGTGGCCATCGAGGAGACCGCCGAGGCGCTGGGGGCCTCGCCGGTGGTGACCGGCACCCTGAACAAGCACGACGGGAGCACGGGCAAGGTCCTGGAGTCC
The DNA here is from genome assembly GCF_042884105.1 of Streptomyces sp. NPDC058157. Taxonomy (NCBI): domain Bacteria; kingdom Bacillati; phylum Actinomycetota; class Actinomycetes; order Kitasatosporales; family Streptomycetaceae; genus Streptomyces; species Streptomyces sp. NPDC058157. The sequence goes on along the minus strand of NZ_JBHVUQ010000014.1, from coordinate 27,420 downwards.
CTGGCCCAGCTGCACGTACGGGGCGTCCCGGCGGACTGGCGCGCGGTGTTCGCCGCCGACGGGCCGCGCCGGATCGCCCTGCCGACCTATCCGTTCCACCGCAGGCCGTACTGGCTGACCGCGCCCGGTGAGGAGACCGCCGCCGACGGACCCGGCGCGGCCGCCGGGACGGCGGCGGCCCCGGCGACGGAAGCGGCGGCCCTCACCCTGGTGTGCGCCGAGGCGGCGGCCCTGCTGAGCGCCGCCCTGGGCACGGACCTGACGGGCGCCGCGCTCGCCGCGCGGGCGGGCGACACCTTCAAGGACCTGGGGCTCGACTCCGCGACGGCGGTGGCCCTGCGCAACCGGCTCGCGGCCGCGGCCGGGGTACGCCTCCCGGCCACCGTCGCCTTCACCCACCCGACCCCGCGCGACCTCGCCCGCCACCTCTTCTCCCTCCTCGCCCCCGAACCGCCCGAGCTGCCGGAAGCGCCCGGAGCGCCCGAGGCACGCGAGGCGCCCGGGGCACGCGAGGCGCCCGGGGCACGCGAGGAACCCGGCGGCGTGCGGACGGAGGAGACGGCCGGCCCGGACGGCGGCCCCAGCGACGACGACCTGTACGCGCTGATCGACCGCGGCTACCTGTAGCCGCACCGGTACTGCTGAGCAACGGTTTGGGGGAGGCCCTGGTGGAGGATGTCGACAAGCTCCGTTCCTACTTGCGACGCGCCGTCGGCGACGCGCAGGAGCTGCGCGAGCGGGTGCGCGCGCTGGAGGAGTCCGCGCGCGAGCCCATCGCGGTCGTGGGCGCGGGCTGCCGCTTCCCCGGCGGGGCGGACTCCCCCGAAGCGCTCTGGGACCTCGTCCGCGACGGCGTGGACGCGATGGGCGCCTTCCCGCAGGACCGAGGCTGGGACCTGGAGGCGCTCCGCGCCGAGGAGCCCGGGGCGCCGGGGACGACGTACGCGCGCGCCGGCGGCTTCCTGCCCGGGCTCGCCGGGTTCGACGCCCCGTTCTTCGGCATCAGCCCGCGCGAGGCCCTGGCGATGGACCCCCAGCAGCGGCTGATGCTGGAGACCTCGTGGGAGGCGCTGGAACGGGCCGGCATCGACCCCGCCGCACTGCGCGGGTCGGCCACCGGGGTGTTCACCGGGATCTACTCCGTCGACTACGGCCCCCGCATGGGCGGCGCGGCGGCGGGCGAGGTGGAGGGCTACGCCCTCGCCGGGACGTACACCAGCGTGGCCTCGGGCCGGGTGGCGTACGTCCTGGGCCTGGAGGGCCCCGCCGTGTCGACCGACACGGCCTGCTCGTCCTCGCTCGTCGCCGTCCACCAGGCCGTGCGGTCCCTGCGTTCGGGGGAGTGCTCCCTGGCGCTGGCCGGCGGGGTGTCCGCGATGCCCACCCCGGGCGTGCTCGTGGAACTCGGCCGCCAGCGGGGCCTGTCGGCCGACGGCCGCTGCAAGGCCTTCGCGGACGCGGCCGACGGCACCGGCTTCTCCGAGGGCGCGGGCGTGCTCGTCCTCGAACGCCTCTCGGACGCGCGCCGTCACGGCCGCCGGATCCTCGCCGTGATCCGCGGCTCCGCCGTCAACCAGGACGGGGCCTCCAACGGGCTGACCGCGCCCAACGGGCTCGCGCAGGAGAAGGTCGTCCGCGCCGCCCTGGCCGACGCCGGCCTGACGGCCGCCGACGTGGACGCGGTGGAGGCGCACGGCACCGGCACCACCCTGGGCGACCCCCTGGAGGCGGAGGCCCTGATCGCCGCCTACGGGCGGGACCGGGAGCCGGGCAGCCCGTTGTGGCTGGGCTCGCTGAAGTCGAACATCGGGCACACCCAGGCCGCCGCGGGCGTGGGCGGCATGATCAAGATGGTCATGGCGATGCGGCACGGGGTGCTGCCCGCGACCCTGCACGTGGACCGCCCCTCGCGGCACGTGGACTGGTCGGCCGGCGCCGTCGAACTGCTCACCGGAGCCCGCGAGTGGACCACGGCACCCGGCCGCCCCCGCCGGGCCGGCGTGTCCGCATTCGGGATCAGCGGCACCAACGCCCACCTGATCCTGGAACAGGCCCCCGAGGAGCCGGCCGCGCCCGGCACCCCCGAACCCCCGACCGCCGCCCCCGCGTCCGTGCCCTGGGTGCTGTCCGCCCGCTCGCCCGAGGCCCTGCGGGACCAGGCGCTGCGGCTGCGCGAGCACCTCGCCGCCCGCCCGGAGCTGACCGCCGACGGCGTGGGACACGCCCTGGCCGCCACCCGCTCGCGGTTCGACCACCGCCAGGTGCTCGTCGGCGAAGGCCGCGAGGCCCTCCTGGCCGCCCTCACGGCCGCCGCGGCCGGCGAAGGCGACGGCGGCGCGGTGTCCGGCGTCGCCGGGCCCGTCGGCCGGACGGTGTTCGTCTTCCCCGGCCAGGGCTCCCAGTGGGCCGGCATGGGCCGCGAACTGTGGGACACCTCCCCGGTGTTCGCCCGCCGGATGCGCGAGTGCGCCGACGCGCTCGCCCCGTACGTGGACTGGTCCCTGCCCGAGGTCCTCGCCGACGAGGCGGCCCTGGCGCGGGTGGACGTCGTCCAGCCCGTGCTGTGGGCCGTGATGGTCTCGCTGGCCGAGCTGTGGCGCTCGTACGGGGTGCTGCCCGACGCCGTGGTGGGCCACTCGCAGGGGGAGATCGCCGCCGCCTGCGTGGCGGGCGCCCTCACGGTCGAGGACGCCGCCAAGGTGGTGGCGCTGCGCTCCCGCGCGATCCTGGCCCTGTCCGGGCGCGGCGGCATGGTCTCCGTGGAACTCCCGGCCGAGGCCGTGCGCGCCCGCCTCACCGGCGGGCTGTCGGTCGCGGCCGTCAACGGGCCCTCGTCCGCGGTGGTCTCCGGCGACGCGGCCGAACTGGACGCGCTGCTCGCCGCCTGCGAGCGCGACGGCGTCCGAGCCCGCCGCGTCCCGGTCGACTACGCCTCCCACTCCGCGCACGTCGAAGAGGTCCGCGGGGAGCTCGCGCGCCTCCTGGAGGGCCTGGAGCCGCGCCCCGCGCAGGTGCCCTTCTTCTCCACGGTCACCGCCGGATGGCTGGACACCACCGGCCTGGACGCCGGGTACTGGTACACCAACCTGCGCCGGACGGTCCGCTTCGAGGAGGCGGTCCGCGCCCTGGCCGCCGAGGGCTTCCGCCACTTCGTCGAGGCCTCCGCCCACCCGGTGCTGACGGTCGGTCTGGAGCAGACCCTGGAGGACGCGGGCGCCGACGCCCGCGCCGTCGGCACCCTGCGCCGCGGCGAGGGCGGCCTGGCCCGGTTCCACCGGTCGGCGGCCGAGGCCTTCGTGGCCGGCGCCCCGGTGACCTGGCGGAGCGCCTTCCCCGACCGGGAGGGCCCGTGGACCGAACTGCCCACGTACGCCTTCCAGCGGCAGCGCTACTGGCTGGACACCCCCGCCGAGGGCGCCGGCGCCACCAGCTCCGACCACCCGCTGCTCGACGCCGTCGTCGACCTGCCCGCCGACGCCGCCACCGGCACCGGGGGCCTGGCGGGCAGCGGACGGCTGTCCCTCGCCCGCCGGCCGTGGCTCGCCGACCACGTGGTCCACGGCGCCCTCCTGGTGCCGGCCGCGGTCCTGCTGGAACTGGCGCTCTGGGCCGCACACCGCGCGGGCGGCGGGTCCGTCGCCGAACTCGCCCTGGAAACCCCGCTGGTCCTGCCCCGCACGGGCGAGCGCGAGCTCCGCGTGACCGTCGACGGCCGGGGCACGATCGGCGTGTACTCCCGGGGCGAGGGCGACACCGGCTGGACGCGCAACGCCTCCGGCGCCGTCGGCCACGACCCCGCACCCGCCCGCCCCGACGGTGCGCCCGCCGCGTGGCCCCCCGCCGGGGCGGCCCCTGTCCCCGTCGAGGAGGAGTACGCCCGGCTCTCCGGTCTCGGAGTCCACCTCGGCCCCCTCTTCCGCGGCCTGCGCGCCGCCTGGCGCGACGCCGACGGCCTCTACGCGGAGGTCGAGCCGCCCGCCGCCGGCGGCCGGTACCTCCTCCACCCGGCGCTGCTGCACGCCGCGCTGCTCCCGGCCGCCTTCGCCGGGACCGCCGACGGCTCCCGGCCCGGGGCCCGGCTGCCGGTGCGCTGCACGGGCCTGCGCGCCGGCCGCGCCGAACCGGGCGTCCTGCGCGTGCGGCTGACCCCGGCCGGGGAGGACACCGTGTCCCTGACCCTCGCGGACGCCGCCGGAATCCCCCTCGGCGGCATCGACGCGCTGACCCTGGCGCCCGCGGACCCGGCGGAGCTGACCGCCCTCGGCTTCGACCGGAACGACTCCCTTTTCCGGGTCGACTGGACCCCCCTCGCACTCCCCTCCACCGCTCCGGACCGCTACGCGGTGCTGGGAGCCCCCGCCGGGATCCCCGCGCCCCCGGCGACCGGCGCGGAACCACACCCGGACCTGACCGCCCTCGCCACCTCGGGCACCCCGATACCCCCGATCGTCATCACCACCGCCGCCACCGCGACCGGCACCGGTACCGCGACCGGTACCGCGACCGGCACCGGTACCGCGGCCGGCACCGCCACTGCCACCGGCACCGGCACCGCCACGGCCGCCGGCACCGTGGCCGCCTCCGGGACCGGTTCCGCCACCCACGGGCAGCCGGACCCGGCCGGGGACGACACCCCCGCCCGCGTCGCGGAGACCCTCCACGACCTGTTGCGCCGCACCCGGGACTGGCTCGGCGACGACCGGTTCGCCGGCTCCCGCCTGGTCCTCGTCACCCGGAACGCGACCGGTGACGGCCCGGAGGCGCCCACCGACCCCGCCGCGGCCGCCGTCTGGGGCTTCGTGCGCACCGCGCAGACCGAGAACCCCGGCCGCTTCACCCTCGTGGACACCGACGGCACGCCCGCCTCCCTGGCCCGCGTCCCGGAGGCGGCCGCCTCCGGCGCGCCCCAGCTCAGGATCCGGGCCGGCGAGGCCGCCGTCCCCGTACTGGCCCGCACCCCCGCCCCCGGCGGCCCCGGCGGCGTCCCCGCCCTCGGCTCCGGCACCGTCCTGATCACGGGCGGCACCGGCGGCCTCGGCGCGAAGCTGGCCCGGCACCTCGTCGAGCGGCACGGCGTGCGCCGGCTGCTCCTGGCCGGCCGGCGGGGCCCGCAGAGCCCGGCGGCGGCCGCGCTGAGCGCGGAACTGACCGCGGCCGGAGCCCACGTCGAGGTCGCGGCCTGCGACGTCGCCGACCGCGGGGCCGTCGCCCGGCTCCTCGCCGCCGTGCCCGCCGAGCACCCGCTGACCGCGGTGGTCCACTGCGCGGGGGCGCTGGCCGACGGGGTCGTGGAGGCGCTGACCGGGGACCGCCTGGAGACCGTCCTCGCACCGAAGGTGCACGGCGCCTGGCACCTCCACGAGCTGACCCGGCACCTGGACCTCTCCGCGTTCGTGCTGTTCTCCTCGGTCGCGGGCGTCCTCGGAACGGCCGGACAGGCCAACTACGCGGCGGCCAACGGGTTCCTCGACGGCCTCGCCCGCGTCCGCCGGGCCGCAGGGCTGCCCGCCACCTCGCTGTGCTGGGGCCTGTGGGCCGACCGCAGCGAGATGCTCGCCGGCCTCGCCGACACGGACGTGGAACGGCTGCGCCGCCAGGGCGTCCTCCCGCTGGCCTCCCGCGACGGGCTCGCCCTCTTCGACCTCGCCCTCGCGCTGGACGAGGAGCCGGTCCTGGTCCCGGCCCGGCTGGACCCGGCGGCCTCCGGGGCGGCCTCACCGCTGCTCGCCGGCCTCACCGCGGCCCCCGCCGCCCCCGGCGCACCGGGCGGCCCGGCGGGCCCGCAGGCCACCGGCCCGGACCTGGCACAGCGGCTGGCCGCACTGGCGCCGCAGGAGGCGCAGGCCCTGCTCCTCGACGAGGTCCGCACCCGCACCGCCCTCGTCCTCGGCCACCGCGACACCGCGAGGATCGGACCGGACGCGGCGTTCAAGACGCTCGGGATCGACTCGCTGACGGCGCTGGAACTGCGCAACAAGCTGGCGGCGGCCACCGGCCTGAAGCTGCCCGCCACCCTCGTCTTCGACCACCCGAGCCCGGCCGCCCTCGCCCGCTTCCTGCACGCGGGCCTCACCACCGGCTCCGAAGGCACCGGGGTCCCGCCGTCCCCGGCCGACTCCCTGGCCAAGGAGATCGAACAGCTCGGCGCCCGGCTGGAGGAGGCCTTCCTCCGGCTCGACGCCGACGCCCGGAGCACCCTGTCCACCCTGCTCGGCGAAGTGCAGGGCCGCGTCCGCACGATGGCGGGCGGCGCGGCACCGGCCGGCCTCGTCGACCAGATCACATCCGCCTCAGCGGGGGAGCTCCTCCGGCTGCTGGACCAAGAGCTCGGCTAGGGGAGAGCGATGACGAACGACAACGGCGCCGAGGTCCTGGAGTACCTCAGGCGGACCTCGATCGAGCTGCTCGAGACCCGCAAACGCCTCCAGGAACTGACCGACGCCACCGCCGAGCCCATCGCGGTGGTCGGCGTCGCCTGCCGCTATCCGGGCGGCGCCGGCTCCCCGGAGGACCTGTGGGAGCTGGTGCGGACGGGCGCGGACGCCGTCTCGGAGTTCCCGCAGGACCGCCACTGGGACCTGGAGGGGCTCTACGACCCCGACCCCGACCGGCCCGGCACCTGCTACACCCGCTCGGGCGGGTTCCTCGACGGCGCCGGGGACTTCGACGCCGAGTTCTTCGAGATCAACCCGCGCGAGGCGCTGGCCGCCGACCCGCAGCAGCGGCTGCTCCTGGAGACCTCGTGGGAGGCGCTGGAACGGGCCGGCATCGACCCGCACTCCCTGCGCGGCAGCGCCACCGGCGTCTTCGCGGGCCTCGCCTACTTCGGCTACGGCAACCACCACTTCACCCCCGAGGTCATCTCCGGTTACGCCCAGACCGGCTCCCTGCTGAGCGTGGCCTCGGGCCGGGTCTCGTACGCGCTGGGTCTGGAGGGCCCGGCCGTCTCCACCGACACCGCCTGCTCCTCCTCGCTGGTGACGGTGCACCAGGCCGTGCAGTCGCTGCGCCAGGGCGAGTGCGGCCTCGCCCTGGCCGGCGGGGTCACCGTCATGGCGACGCCCCAGGTGTTCCGGGAGTTCGCCCGCCAGCGCGGCCTGTCGGCCGACGGCCGCTGCAAGGCGTTCGCCGACGCGGCCGACGGCACCGGCTTCGCCGAGGGCGTCGGCATGCTGGTCCTGGAGCGGCTCTCCGACGCCCGCCGCAACGGCCGCAGGATCTGGGCGGTCGTCCGCGGCTCCGCCGTCAACCAGGACGGCGCCTCCAACGGCCTGACCGCGCCCAGCGGTCCCGCCCAGCAGCGGGTGATCCGGGCCGCGCTGGCCAACGCCCGCGTCCAGGCCGGGGACGTCGACGTCGTGGAGGCCCACGGCACGGGAACCACCCTCGGCGACCCCATCGAGGCGCAGGCCCTGCTCGCCACCTACGGGCAGGACCGGGAGCCGGGCAGCCCGTTGTGGCTGGGCTCGCTGAAGTCGAACATCGGCCACACCCAGGCCGCCGCCGGCGTGGGCGGCATCATCAAGATGATCATGGCGATGCGGCACGGGGTCATGCCCAGGACCCTGCACGTGGACCGGCCCTCGACCCACGTGGACTGGTCGGCCGGCGCCGTCGAACTGCTCACCGAGGCCCGCGAGTGGACCACGGCACCCGGCCGCCCCCGCCGGGCCGGCGTCTCCAGCTTCGGCGCCAGCGGCACCAACGCCCACCTGATCCTGGAACAGGCCCCGGAGGAGGAGCCCGCCTCCGCCACTTCCAGGCCCGCATCCGGTTCCGCCCCCGCGCCCGAATCCGCCCCCGCCCCCGACGCCCTGGGTGCCGCCGGTCCGCTGCCCTGGCTGCTGTCGGCCCGCTCCGAGCAGGCCCTGCGGGACCAGGCCGAGCGGCTGCGCGCGTTCGTCGCCGCCGACCCGGACGCCGATCTCGCGGGCATCGGCGCCTCCCTCGTGTCGGGCCGGGCCCGCTTCGAGCACCGCGCCGTCGTCCTCGGCCGGGGCCGTGACGCCCTCCTCGACGGCCTCGCCGCCCTCGCCGGGGGCGCGGAGGGCCCCGCCGTGGTCCGCGGCACGGCCGCAGACTCCGGCGCCGCCGCCTTCCTGTTCCCCGGGCAGGGCGCGCGGTGGACCGGCGTGGCCCGCGAACTGTGCGCGGCCTTCCCCGTGTTCGCCCGGACCCTCGACGAGGTCTGCGCCCGCTTCGACACCCACCTCCCCTTCGCCCTGAAGCCCCTGCTCCTCGCCGACGAGCCCGAGGGCGCCGACCGCACCGACGTCATGCAGCCCGCCCTCTTCGCCCTCCAGGTCGCCCTCTACCGGACCCTGACCCGCTACGGCCCGCGCCCGGACCGGCTGATCGGCCACTCCGTCGGCGAGATCGCCGCCGCGCACGTTGCCGGGGCGCTCGACCTGGACACCGCGACCCGGCTCGTCGCCGCCCGCGGCCGCACCATGCAGGCCGTCACCGAACCCGGCGCCATGCTGGCCGTCCGCGCCCCGCTGGCCGAGGTGGAGCCGCTCCTCGACGGATCCGGCCGGGTCGGGACCGCCGCCCTCAACGGCCCCGAGTCGGTGGTGGTGTCCGGACTGCGCGAGGAGGTCCACGCCCTGCGCGACCGGCTCCTCGCCGAGGGCCGCTCGGCGAAGCTCCTCCCGGTCGACCACGCCTTCCACTCCCCGCTGATGGACCCGGTCCTGGAGGAGTTCGAGGCGGCCCTGCCCGCCTTCCCCGAAGCCGACGCCGACGGGGAACCGGCGATCCCGGTCGTCTCCACCCTCCTGGGCCGCGAGGCCACCCTCCGGGAACTGCGCTCCGCCGCCCACTGGGTGGACCACGTCCGCGCCCCCGTGCGCTTCCACGACGCCGTCGAACGGGCCCGCGCCGCCGGGACGGACGTCTTCCTCGAAGTCGGCCCCGGCCCGACCCTGGCCGGCCTCGTCAAGGACGCCTTCGCCGCCGAGGGCGTGGACGCGGCGGTCGTGGCCTCCTCCCGGCGCGGCCGCGACGCCGCGGAGGGCCTGGCCGGAGCCCTGGCCGCCCTGCACGTGCGGGGCGCCGCCGTGGACTGGGCCGCCCTCACCGGCCCCCGCCCGCCCGTCGACCTGCCCACGTACGCCTTCCAGCACCAGCGCTACTGGCTGGACTTCCTCGCCGGGTCCGGCCCGGCCGACGTGGCCTCCGCCGGGCTGTCGGCCCCCGGCCACCCGCTGCTGGGCGCGGTGGTCGACCACCCCGGCACCGGGGAGAGCGTGTTCACCGGCCTGTGGTCCCTGCGCACCCACGGCTGGCTCGCCGACCACGCGGTGTTCGGCTCGGCCGTCGTCCCGGCGACCGCCTACCTGGACCTGGCCCTGTCGGCGGGCGCGCACACCGGCTGCCCGGCGGTCGCCGAACTCTCCCTGGAGGTCCCGCTGGTCCTGCCCGACGAGGGCGAGGTGCAGGTGCGGATGGTCGTCGGCGCCGCGGACGGGACGGGACACCGCCCCCTGGACGTGTACGCGCGCCCCGCCGACGGCGCCACGGCCGACGGCGGCTGGACCCGCCACGCCCTGGGCACCCTGGCCCCGCACGGAGCGGCACCGGCGGCCGACCGCGCCCCGGCCGCCGCCCCGCTGTCCGTCTGGCCCCCGGCCGGTGCCGAACGGCTCCCCTTCGACGGCCTCTACGACTCCCTCGCCGGCCACGGCTTCGACTACGGCCCCGCCTTCCGCGGGCTGCGCGAGGTCTGGCGGCGCGGCGAGGACCTCTTCGCCCTCGCCACCCTCCCCGAGGAGGCCGCCTCGGGCGCCTTCGCCCTGCACCCGGCGCTCACCGACACCGTCCTGCACGCCGTGGTCGTCGGCGGGGTCATCACCGTCACCGACGAGCAGGGCTGGATGCCGTTCTCCTGGTCCGGCGCCGCCCTCACCGGGCCGTGCGGCCCGACCGTCCGCGTCCGCCTGACCCCCGCCGGCGAAGGGACCGTGTCCCTCACGGTCGCCGACGAACAGGGCCGCGAGAGCGCCCGCGTGGACGCGCTGACCTTCCGCCCGGCCACCGCCGAGCAGGTGCGCGCCGCCCGCGGCGGCCCCGAGCACCCGCTGTACGCCCTGGAGTGGCGCCCGGTCCCGGCCGCCCCGCAGGACACCGCCCCCGGCCCCTGGGCCGTGCTCGGCCCCCCGGACGGCCGGGCCGCCCGGCTCGCCGCGGAAGCCGGCGCCGTCCTCCACGCCTCCCTCGCCGCCCTCCCCGCCGACGGAGGCGCCCCCGGCCACCTGGTGTTCTGCCCGGACGACCACACCACCGCCGACGAGGACGTCCTCGGCTCCGTCACCGCCGCCGGGGAACGCGTCCTCGGCCTGCTCCAGGCCTTCCTCGCCGACGAGCGGCTCGCCGCGACCACCCTGGTGGTCCTCACCCGCCGGGCCCTCGCCACCGCCCCCGGCGAGGACGTCGAAAGCCTCCCCGGCGCCTCCGTGTGGGGCCTGGTCCGCTCCGCCCAGACCGAACACCCCGGCAGGTTCCGCCTGCTCGACACCGACGACGCCGACACCTCCCGGGCCGGCCTCCCGGGCGCCCTGCGCCTGCCCGACGAGCAGCTGGCGGTCCGCGAGGGCGCGTACCTCGTCCCCCGCCTGGCGCCGGCCGCGCCCGCCGACGGGCGCCTCGAACCCCCGTCGGACGGCGCCCACCGCCTCGGCATCCCGCGGCGCGGCACGCTGGAGAACCTCACCTGGGTGCCCTGCCCCGAGGTGGAGGCGCCCCTGGAGAGCGGACAGGTCCGCATCGCCGTCCAGGCGGCCGGCCTCAACTTCCGCGACGTCACGATCGCCCTGGGCCTCATCGACCGGACGGCCTTCGACGCCGGACTCGGCAGCGAGGGCTCCGGCGTGGTCCTGGAGACGGCGCCCGACGTGACCGCCTTCCGGCCCGGCGACCGGGTGACCGGCATCTTCCCCGGCGCCTTCGGCAAGGTCGCCGTGGCCGACCACCGCCTGCTGGCGGCGGTCCCCGACGGATGGAACCACGCCGAGGCGGCGTCCGTGCCCAGCACCTTCCTCACCGCCTACTACGCCCTCTTCCACGTGATGCGGCTGAAGAAGGGCCAGCGCATCCTGGTCCACGCCGCGGCCGGCGGCGTCGGCACGGCCGCCGTCCAGCTGGCCCGGCACGTCGGCGCGGAGGTCTACGCGACCGCGAGCCCGGCCAAGTGGCCCGCCCTGCGTGCCCAGGGCCTGGACGACGCCCACCTGGCGTCCTCGCGCGACCTGCACTTCGTGCAGAAGTTCCTCGACTCCACCGGCGGCCGCGGGGTCGACGTGGTCCTGAACTCCCTCGCGCACACCTTCGTCGACGCCTCGCTGCAACTCCTCCCCGACGGCGGCGACTTCATCGAGATGGGCAAGACGGACATCCGCGAGCCCGGGCAGGTCGCCGCCGACCACCCCGGGGTCCGCTACCAGGCCTTCGACCTCTACGGCTCGGCCGGCCCGGACGCGCTCCAGGAGATGTTCCGCGAGGTCATGGCCCTGTTCGCCGACGGCCGGATCCGGCTCGGCCCGGTCTCCGTGCGCCACGTCCGCGACGCGCGCGCCGCCTTCCGCGAGATGAGCCAGGGCCGCCACACCGGCAAGCTCGTCCTCGAACTGGGCGACGGCTTCGGCGGCGGCACCGTCCTGGTCACCGGCGGCACCGGCGGCGTGGGCTCGCTCGTGGCCCGCCACCTGGCCGCGCACCACGGCGTCCGCAGCCTGCTGCTGGCGAGCCGCCGGGGCCCGGCGGCCGACGGGGTGCCCGAACTGGTCGCCGAGCTGGAGGCGGCGGGCGCCGCCGTGCGGGTCGTGGCCTGCGACGTCGCCGACCGGGACGCCGTGGCCGCGCTGCTCGCCGACGTGCCCGCCGGGTACCCGCTGACCGCGGTGGTCCACGCGGCCGGCGCGCTGGCGGACGGCACCCTCGCGTCCCTGACCGCCGAAGGGCTGCGCCACGTGCTGGGCGCCAAGGCCGGCGGCGCGCTCCACCTGGACGAACTGACCCGGGACCACACCCTGTCGGCGTTCCTCCCGTTCTCCGCCCTCGCCGGCACGCTCGGCACCGCCGGCCAGGCCAACTACGCCGCCGCGAACGCCTTCCTGGACGCCCTGGCCACCCGCCGCAGGGCCGCCGGACGGCCCGCCACCTCCCTGGCCTGGGGCTGGTGGGAACAGAGCAGCGCCATGACCGAGGGCCTGGAGGGGGCCGACCTCTCCCGGCTCCGCCGGATGGGCGTCGCCCCCATGCCCACCGCGGAGGCCCTCGCCCTGTTCGACGCGGCCTGCGCGCACGGCGCCCCCGTCCTCGTCCCGGCCCGGATGGACCTCGCCGGGCTGCGCGGCCGGCCCGCCGGGGAACTGCCGCCGCTGCTGCGCGGCCTCGCCGACGCCGGACGCCCGCGCCGGACGGGGAACGCCGCCGCACCGCACTCCGGCCCCTCCGGACTGCCCGCGGGACTGGCGTCCCTGCCGGCCGGCGAGGCGCGGACGGCCGTCCTGGACTGGCTGTGCGACCAGGCGGCCGTCGTCCTCGGCCACCCGGCCGGTACCGCGGTCGACGCCGGCCAGCCGTTCACCCAGCTCGGGTTCGACTCGCTGACCGCCGTCGAACTGTGCAACCGCCTGGCCGCCGCGACCGGACTGCGCCTGCCCTCCACCCTCGTCTTCAGCTACCCCACCCCGGACGAACTCGCCGGACACCTCCTCGACCTGCTCCGCCCCGCGGCGCCCGAGGACGCCGGCGCGGGCACGGCCGCGGAACCGGCGCGGGACGCGGAGATCCGGGAGGCGCTGCGCACCGTATCCGTCGAGGCCCTGCGCCGGGCGGGCCTCCTGGAGGCCGTCCTCGCCTGCGCGGACGCGCCCGGGCCGCAAGCCGGCCCCGGCGCGGCGCCGGAGGCCGCCGACGCGGAGGAGCTCGCGGGCATGGACCTGGACGCGCTGCTCGACCTGGCCCTGGATGAGAAGAGGTAGAGACATGACCAACGCCGCGGACCAGACGGCGGAGGGCTCGGACCGGGTCCAGCGGGCGCTGCGCACCCTGCTGGAGGAGCGCGACCGGCTCCGCCAGGAGAACGAGGCCCTCAGGGCCGGCCGGGACGAGCCGATCGCGGTGGTCGCCATGGCCTGCCGCTACCCGGGGGGCGTCTCCTCGCCCGAGGAGCTGTGGGAGGTGGTCCGCGAGGGCCGCGACGTCGTGGACGCCTTCCCGGCCGACCGCGGCTGGCGCGACGTGTACGACCCGGACCCCGACACCCCCGGCAGCGCCCACGTCCGCCACGGCGGGTTCCTGGCCGACCCGGCCGGGTTCGACGCCGAGTTCTTCGGCATCAGCCCCCGCGAGGCCCTCGCCACCGACCCGCAGCAGCGGCTGCTCCTGGAGACCTCCTGGGAGGCCTTCGAACGGGCCGGCATCGTCCCCGCCGACGTCCGCGGCACCGAGGTCGGGGTGTTCACCGGGGTGAGCTCCACCGAGTACGGATGGCGCTTCCTGGAGGCGGGCCAGAGCGAGCTGGAGGGCTACCTGCTCTACGGCAGCTCGCTGAGCGTCGCCTCCGGCCGGGTGGCGTACGAACTGGGCCTGACCGGCCCGGCCGTGTCCCTGGACACCGCCTGCTCCTCCTCGCTGGTGGCCCTGCACATGGCGGCGCGGTCGCTGCGCGCGGGGGAGTGCTCGATGGCGCTGGCGGGCGGCGCGCTGGTGATGTCCTCGCCCGCGGCCTTCGTGGAGTTCGCCCGCCAGGGCGCCCTCTCGCCCGACGGCCGCTGCAAGGCCTTCGCCGACGGCGCGGACGGCACCGGCTGGGCCGAGGGCGTCGGCGTCCTGCTGCTGGAGCGGCTCTCCGACGCCCGCCGCCACGGCCACCCGGTGCTCGCCCTCCTGCGCGGCTCCGCGGTCAACCAGGACGGCGCCAGCAACGGCCTCACCGCGCCCAACGGCCGCGCCCAGGAGAAGGTGATCCGCCGGGCCCTGGCCGACGCGGGCGTCACCGCCGCCGAGGTGGACCTGGTCGAGGCGCACGGCACCGGGACCGTCCTGGGCGACCCCATCGAGGCGGAGGCCCTGCTCGCCACGTACGGCCGCGACCGCGACCGGGACCGCCCGCTGTGGCTGGGCTCCCTGAAGTCGAACATGGGCCACGCCCAGGCCGCCGCCGGGGTCGCCGGGGTCATCAAGGCCGTGATGGCGCTGCGCCACCGCCACCTGCCCCGGACCCTCCACGTGGGCGAGCCCTCCCGGCACGTCGACTGGTCCTCCGGCGGCGTCGAACTGCTGGTGGAGGGCCGGGAGTGGACCCGGCCCGACGGCCCGCGCCGGGCCGGGGTGTCCTCGTTCGGGGTCAGCGGCACGAACGCCCACGTGATCCTGGAGGAGGCCCCGCAGGAGCCGGCGCCGGAGCCCGCTGCCGCGGGCCCGGAGGTCGCGGGCGGAGTGCTCCCCTGGATCCTCTCCGGCAAGAGCGCGGCCGCCCTGCAGGGGCAGGCGGCCGCCCTGCGCGCCCTCCTCGCCGCCGATCCGCACGCCGACCTCCCCGCCGTCGGCGCCTCCCTGGTCGCGCACCGGTCGCGGTTCGAGCACCGGGCGGTGGTGCTGGGGCGCGGCCGCGACGGGCTGCTGGACGCGCTGGCCGCCCTCGGCGAGGGCGCCGAGTCCCCGGCGGTGGTGCGCGGGACGGCCGCCAGGCCCGGCGGGACCGTCTTCGTCTTCCCCGGGCAGGGCTCGCAGTGGGTGGGCATGGGCCGGCAGCTGTACACCGCGTTCCCGGTCTTCGCCCGGCACCTGGACGCGTGCGCGGACGCCCTGTCGGAGTGGGTCGACTGGTCGCTGCTCGACGTGGTGCGGGGGGTGGAGGGGGCGCCGTCCCTGGACCGGGTGGACGTGGTCCAGCCCGCCCTGTTCGCGATGATGGTCTCCCTGGCCGGCCTGTGGCGCTCCTGGGGCGTGGAGCCGGGCGCGGTGGTCGGGCACAGCCAGGGCGAGATCGCCGCCGCCTGCGTCGGCGGCGCGCTGTCGCTGCGGGACGCCGCCCGGATCGTGGCGCTGCGCAGCCGGGCCCTGGTGGAGCTGATCGGGCACGGCGGGATGGCCTCGGTGGCCGAGTCCGCGGAAGTGGTGGCGGAGCGCCTCGCCCCGTGGGACGGCCGGCTGGCCGTCGCCGTCGTCAACGGGCCCCGCTCGGTGGTGGTGTCCGGGGAGCCGGACGCGCTCGACGAGTTCGTCGAGAAGATGAAGGCGGACGGGGCCCAGGCCCGGCGGATCGCGGTGGACTACGCCTCCCACTCCCACCAGGTGGCGCGGGTCCGCGACCAGGTGACCGGCCCGCTCGTCGGGGTGGAGCCGCGCCCCTCGGAGGTCCCCTTCTGCTCCACCCTGTACGGCGGGTTCATCGACACCACGCGGCTGGACGCCGGCTACTGGTACGACAACCTGCGCGAAAAGGTGCTTTTCGAGCCCTCCGTGCGGCGGCTGGCCGAGGACGGCTTCCGGGTGTTCATCGAGATGAGCCCGCACCCCGTGCTGACCGTCCCGGTCCAGGAGATCGTCGAGGACCTGGACGACGCCCTCGTGCTGTCCTCGTCCCGGCGGGACCGCGACGAGGTGGAGTCCGTGCTCGGCTCGCTGGCCGGGCTCCACGTCCGCGGCGGCTCCGTGGACTGGACCGCCCTGTTCGGCGAGCGCCCCCGCGCCGACCTCCCGACGTACGCCTTCCAGCGCCGGCGGTACTGGCTGGCCGCGGCGCAGCCGGCCGCGGCGGTGGCGGACGCGCAGGCCCCGGCGGCGGCGGAGGGGCCGGCGGACGAGGAGCACCTGGTCCCCCTGCCCGAGCGGGTCGCCGCCCTCTCCGGGGAGGACGCGCGGGCGCTCGTGCTCGCACACGTCCTGGAGAAGGTCGCCGTCGTCCTCGGCCACGCCTCGGGCGCCTCGGTCGACCCCGACCAGGAGTTCAAGGAGATCGGCTTCGACTCGCTGCTGTCGGCGGAGCTGAGCAAGCGCCTGACCGCCTCGACCGGGCTGAAGCTGCGGGCGAACCTGGTGCTGCGCCAGCCCTCGCCCCGGCGCATCGCCGGGCACATCGCGGACTCGCTCGCCGGCGCCGCGGGGCGGTGACCGGGCGGCGCCCGGGCCGCCCGGGGGAGTGTCCCGCCGGCGGGACACTCCAGGCCCGGCCGTGTCCGTCCCGCCCGGCGGCCAGGTGTCTTGAACGGCCGAACCGCTTCCCCGAAGGTGGGGGTGATCCGCGAGTTCCGCCGATTCCCGGGCCTGTCTGCTGAGGGGTTGATCTGTGTGCCTTCGTTCGGTGTGTCGTCCGCGCACGAAGGGATGTGGCGGGCGCAGAAGATGGCGCCCGACACGCCCAACCATGCGCTGACCATGTGGGACGTGGCCGGTGCGCTGGACGGGGAGGCCATCGCGTCCGCGTTCCGGCACGTCATGGGCGAGGCGGAGGTCCTGCGCGTCAACTTCGTCGACGAGGGCGCCGGACTGCGGCTGGTCCCCCGGGAGCTGGGGGACTGGCAGCCGTTCCTCCTCGACCTGTCCGCCGAGGCCGACCCCGAGCGGGCGGCCCGCGAGGCCCTGGCCGAGATGGTGCGCCAACCCTTCGACCTGGAGCGGGACCTGCTGTTCCGGCTCGGCGTGGTCCGGCTCGCGGCGGACCGCTCCCTGCTGGTGATCGCCTACCACCACCTCATATCCGACGGCTTCGGCGCCGGCGGCCTGCTCTCGCGCCGGCTCGCCGAGGTGTACACGGCGCTGGTGCGCGGCGAGGCGGTGCCGGAGCCCGCGCACCCGTGGGACGCGGAGTCCTTCGCCGCCGAGGCGGTCGAGTACCTCGCCTCCCCGCGGTTCACCGAGGACGGCGCCTTCTGGCGCGACTACCTCAAGGACGCCCCCGCGCCCGCCCAGGTCCCGCGCGTCGCCCTCTCCGACGCCCAGCGGGCCGCCCTCTCCGAGCCGCTGAGCAGCGCCGACCGCTGGTCGGAAGTGGCCGAGACCATCGGCATGGTGAGCCGGACGCTCACCGTCCCGCGCGCCGAGGCCGACGCCTGGACCCGGGCCGCCCAGGACCTGGGCGTGTGGACCTCGCAGCTGCTGACCGCCGCCACCGCCGTCTTCCTGCGCCACCGTTGCGACCGGCCCGAGTTCCTCTTCTCCCTGGCCGTCAGCAACCGGGTCGGCGTGGCCAGCCGGACCCCCGGCCTCGCGGTCAACGTGGTGCCCGTCCGCGCCAAGGTGCCGCTCGGCGCCACCTTCGCCGAGGTCGCCGAGGCCCTCGCCGACGAGACCTACGAGATCTTCGACCACACCGCCTGCCACTACTCGGACATCCAGCGCGCCGCCGGGACCGTGCTGAGCGGTCGCGGCAGCTTCGGCGCCGTGGTCAACGTCGTCGAGTTCGCGGAGCAGCTCCACTTCGGCGACAGCCCGGCCCGCTACTCCGGAGCGACGACGGGCACCTTCGAGGAGCTGTCGATCGGCGTCTACACCGACGGCGGCCCCGACAGCGACCTGTACGTCCGCCTCGACGCCCCCGCCGGCCTCTACCACCGCGCGGAACTGCGGTTCATCGGCGAGGAGCTGATCGGCTGCGTCCGCGCCGCGGTGGCCGGCGCCGACCGGCCCGTCGGCGCGCTGGAGCTGCGGGCCGAAGCGGGACCGGAGCAGCTGCCGGCGGCCCCGGACGCGGACGCGCCCGAGGCGGAACTGACCATTCCGGAGCTGTTCGCCCAGCAGGTCCGCCGGGACCCCGACGCCCTCGCGCTCGTCTCCGGCGACCTCGCCCTCTCCTACCGGGAACTCGACGCCCGCGCGACCCGCCTGGCGGCGGCGCTGCGCCGGCTGGACGTCGGCCCCGAGACGGTCGTGGCGGTCGCGCTGCCCCGCTCGGCGGACCTGGCCGTGGCCCTGCTGGGCGTGGTGCGGGCCGGGGCGGCCTACCTGCCGCTCGACCCCGCCGCCCCCGCCGAGCGGATCGCCGAACCGGCCGCCGCCTCGGCCCGCTTCCTGCTCACCGGCGCGCCCGCCGCGCTCCCGGACGTCCCCGGCCTGCCGGTGCTCGTCCTCGGGGACCTCCTCGACCAGGCCGGGGACCCCGCCCCGCAGGCCGCGCCCGCCGCGCACCCGGACGGCCTGCTGGCCGTACTGCCCGGCTCCGAGCCCGCCGACGGGGCCGCCGTCGCCCTGACGCACCGCAACCTGGCGCGCTTCGTCCAGGACCGCCGCCGGCGGCGCACCGGCCACGGCACCGTGCTCTGGCACGCCCCGCACACCGGCGGCGCGCTCGCCCTCGACCTCTGGGTGCCCCTGCTCAACGGCGGCCGGGTGGTCGTGGCCGGGCCGGGCGAGCTCGACGCCGACGCCCTCGCCGCGGCGTGCGCGGCGGACGGCGTCACCACGGTGTGGCTGCCCGCCGGCCTGTTCACGGCCGTCGCGGCGGACCGTCCCGAACGCCTCGCCGCCCTCCGCGAGGTGTGGACCGGCGGCGACCGGGTGCCCGCGGCCGCGCTGCGCCGGGTCCGCGAGGCCTGCCCGGACCTGACGATCGTCCACGGCCACGGCCCCGTGGAGACCACCGTCTCCGCCGCCCGCCACGTCCTGGCCGCCGGCGAACCGGTGCGCCACGCGGGCGCGGCCGGCCGCCCGGCCGACGGCGCCGCCCTCCACGTGCTCGGTCCGGGCCTCGCGCCCGTCCCCGTCGGCGTCGTCGGCGAGCTGTACGTGGCAGGCCCCGGCGTGGCCCGGGGCTACCCCGGCCGGCCCGGGCTGACCGCCGGACGCTTCGTGCCCTGCCCCTACGGCCCGCCCGGCACGCTCATGTACCGGACCGGGGACCGGGTGCGGTGGGGCGGCGACGGCCTCCTGGAGTACGTGGGCGCGGAGGCCACCCGGGCCGAGGTGCGCGGGGTGCGGGTCGAGCTCGCCGAGATCGAGGAGGTGCTCGCCGAGCACACCGGGCTCGCCGGCTCGGCGGTGGCCGTCCGCCAGGACGGCACCGGCCGGCAGCGGCTCGTGGCCTACGTGGTCCCGGCGCCCGGCCGGACCGTGTCGGCCGAGGAGCTGCGCCGGTTCGCCGCCGGATGGCTGCCGGAATCCCTCGTCCCGGCGGAGTTCACCGTGCTCGGACGCCTGCCGCTGACGGCCGACGGGAGGCTGGACCGGGCGGCGCTGCCGGAGCCGGAGACCGCCGGCGGGACCTACCGGGCCCCGCGCAACGACACCGAGCGGGTGCTCGCCAAGGCCTTCGCCGAGGTGCTGGAACTCGACCGGGTGGGCATCGACGAGGACTTCTTCGACCTCGGCGGCAACTCCCTGCGGGCCATCCGGCTGGTCGGCCTGATCCGGGCGGAGCTGAACCAGGAGGTGTCCATCCGCAGGCTGTTCGCGGCGCGCACGGTCACCGGCCTGTCGGACATGTGGAAGGACCTGGCCCGCTCCAGCCGCCCAAGCCTGAGCCGCCGCACGAGGGACGGCGCAGTCCTCTGACACAGCCCCCGGGCCCCACACCCGGCCGCGCCCGGGCCGTACGCCCGGGCCGCGTCCCGGCGGCGGCTCGGCCACGTGCCCGCCCACGACCTGGTCCACGTGCCCGGGGGCGGACCCGGCCACGGGCGCGTCCGCGCCAGGGCCGTACGCTCCGGCCGCGCCCTGACGGTGGCCGGGCCGCCGCCCGCCCGCGGCCCGGCCCACATGCCCGCCCTCGACTTGGGCCACGTGCCTGGCCATCCGTCCGGCCGTGGACTGGCAGCTGCCCGGTCGTGGCCCGGCCGCGTGCCCGGACGGGTCCGGGTCGTACGTCCGGGCCGTACCCCCCGGCCGCGCCCGGCGACGGGCACGCGCAGCGGGCCGTGGGATCCCGGGAGGATCCCACGGCCCGTCCGGCGGCTCGCGGCCGTGCGGTGTCAGAAGGCGGAGGCCCGGGCGAGCAGTCCCTCGGTGACGGCCGAGGCGACCGGGCCCAGCTGCGCGTCGAGGTAGAAGTGGCCGCCGGGGAAGACCTCCAGGGCGCACCCGCCCCGGGTGTGCTCCCGCCACGCCCAGGCCTCCCCGACCGTCACCATCGGGTCCCGGTCCCCGACCAGGGCCGTCACCGGCGCGCGGAGCGGCTCCCCGCCGCGCCAGGCGTAGCCGGCGACGACGCGGTAGTCCGCGCGGAGCGCCGGCAGCACCATCTCCAGGACCTCCGGATTGTCCAGCAGGGCCTGGTCGGTACCGCTCAGCGTGCGCACCTCGGCCAGCACGTCGGCGTCGTCGTAGTGCAGGTAGTGCGCCCCGGACCGGGTGCCCGGCGCGCCCCGCCCGGAGAGGAACACCCGCAGGGGGCCCGGCAGTCCGGCCCCTTCGAGGCGCCGGGCCGTCTCGAAGGCGACGAGCGCGCCCATGCTGTGGCCGAACAGCGCGTAGGGCCGTCCGGGATCCGCGGCCAGCGTGCGGGCCAGTTCCCCGGTCACCGCCTCGACCAGCGGCTCCAGTTCCGTGAACGGCTCCTCGGCGAACCGGTCCTGACGGCCCGGGTACTGCACGGCCAGCACGTCGAGCTCCCCGGCCAGGGCGTGCGCCAGCGGCTTGTACGCCGTCGCGGAGCCCCCGGCGTGCGGGAAGCACACGAGCCGCGGACCGCGCCCCGCCGCCGTGGAGTAGCGCCGGAACCAGGTGCTGTTCACTGTCGTGTGTCCCTTCGTCTGGCGGGCGCCCCGGCGGCCCGGGGCGCCCGGGGGTCCCGCCGCCGTCAGACCGCTTCGGGTGCCGGCGTGCGCCGCCGCGCCCTGCGGCCGGGGCCCGCGGCGGCGCGGGCGAGGGCCGGTTCGGCCTCCAGCACGGCGGCCAGCCGGCGCACGCCCTCGCGGATCCGCTCCGGCGTGGGGTAGCAGTAGGACAGCCGCATCCGGCGGCTGCCGAGCCCGTTCGTGTAGAAGCCGGTGCCGGAGGCGTACGCCACCCGCGCGGCCACCGCCCGCGGCAGCATCGCCCGCGTGTCCACGCCCTCGGGCACCTTCACCCACACGTAGAAACCGCCCTCCGGCTCGGTCCACGAGCATCCCGGCGGCAGGAACTCCTCCAGGGCGCGGAGCATCGCGTCGCGGCGCTCGCGGTAGTTCTCCCGGAAGGTCGCGATCTGCCCCTGCCAGTCCTGCGTGGCCAGGTAGCGCGAGACGATCATCTGGTTGAGGGTGGGCGGGCACAGCATGGCCGACTCCGCGGCCAGCACCAGCTTCTCCCGCACCGGGTGCGGCGCCAGCACCCAGCCGACCCGCAGGCCGGAGGCGAAGGTCTTCGAGAACGAGCCCAGGTAGACCACGTTCTCCGGGTCCATGGAGTGCAGCGCCGGGCGGGTGCGCCCGTCGAAGCCGAGCAGCCCGTACGGGTTGTCCTCGACCACCAGCACGCCGTGCGCGCGGCAGATCTCCAGGACCTCCGCCCGCCGCCCCACCGCCAGCGTCACCCCGGACGGGTTGTGGAAGTTCGGGACCGTGTACAGCAGTTTCACCCGCCGGCCGGCGTTCCTGGCCTGCCGCAGCGCCGCCCGCAGGGCGTCCGGGACCAGGCCGTGCTCGTCCATGGCCACGTGCGCCACCTCCGCCTGGTAGGCGGCGAAGGAGCCCAGCGCGCCGACGTACGAGGGGCCTTCGGCCACCACCACGTCACCCGGGTCGCAGAACAGCCGGGCGACCAGGTCCAGGCCCATCTGGGAGCCGACCGTCACCACGACGTCCTCCGGGTGGCCGGAGATCCCCTCCAGCGCCATGACCTCGCAGATCTGCTCCCGCAGCAGGGGCAGGCCGTGGGCCGAGGCGTACTGGAGCGCCGTCAGGCCGTGTTCGGCGACGATCCGCGAGGTTTCGGCCGCGAGCGTCTCCAGCGGCAGCGCGGCCAGGTCGGGCATCCCGCCGGCCAGCGAGACCACCTCGGGCCGGCTGGCGACCGCGAACAGGGCCCGGATCTCCGAGGCCGTCATGCCCGCGGTACGGGCGGCGTACCGGCCGAGATACGGGTCGGGGGCGCCGCGGCCGTCCTGCGGACAGTGACCCATCGCGTCTCCCCACCCCTCGTCCGGCCTTGGCGGCCAGCATCGGAGCCCCCGCTCGTGACCTCCTCAATTCCCTCTCGCGGGATGGCCGGAAGCAGCCCCTGCCGGCCACCCCGCGGGCTGCTCCCCACGAGCGCGATCTATACAAGCGTATTGAACATCTGTCATAGACATGCGTATAGTCGATCTCGGCAAGCCCGCCCCACCCGACCGAGGGAGCCCCGACGTGAACGCCACCACCACCGCCCAGCCCACCCGCGCCACCCTGACCGTCGACGGCCGCACCCTCTCCTACCTGGACTTCGGCGGCGCGGGCCGCCCCCTCGTCGCCCTCCACGGCCACCTCTCCGAGGGCGCCTCCTTCACCGCCCTGGCCGCCGCCCTCGGCCCCGAGTGGCGGGTGATCGCCCCCGACCAGCGCGGCCACGGCGACTCCGACCGCGCCCCGGAGTACACCCGCGCCGGCTACGTCGCCGACCTCCTCGCCCTCCTCGACCACCTCGGCATCGACCGCGCGGTCTTCCTCGGCCACTCCCTCGGCGCGGTCAACGCCTGCCACCTGGCCGCCGAACGCCCCGGGCTGGTCGAGGCGCTGATCGACGTCGACACCGCCGCCGACCTGCCCGACCACGGCGCCTCCCCGCTCGCCTTCGTGCTGGACTTCCCCTACGCGGCGCCCACCCGCGAGGAACTCGCCGCCTCCTGCGGGCCCCTCGCCGCCGCCCTCGGGCCGGTGCTGCGCCCGCTCGCCGACGGCTCCGGCTGGCGGCTGCCCTTCCACCCCCGGGACACCGTCGACTCCGAGACCCTGGTCCGCGGCGACCACTGGCGCCAGTGGCTCGCCACCGACTGCCCCGCCCTGCTGATCCACGGCCTGCGCAGCCAGGTCCTCCCCGGGGAGCAGGCCCGGGCCATGGTCGCCCGCCGCCCCCGCACGGCCTACCGGGCCCTGGACGCCGACCACTTCGTCCAGCAGGCCGATCCCGAGGGCTTCGCCGCCGCCGTCCGGGAGTTCCTCGCGACCCTCTGACCCGGAGTCCCTGACCCCGCCTCACCACCGCCCGCCCCCCGGTCCGTTCGAGCCGGGGGGCGGGCGGCGTGCGTACGACACACACCCCTTGCGAACGGCGTTCCATCATGCGTACAGTGTTCGCATCAAGCAACGCCGTACGCCACCCGGGCGCCGGCACCGCCCGCGAAGCCGAGAGGGAACCACCCATGGAAACCCGCAACCCACGCCGCTGGTGGATCCTGATCGTGCTGTGCCTGAGCACGCTGGTCCTCGTCGTCGACTCCATGGCGCTGACCGTCGCGGTCCCGTCCATGACCGCCGACCTCGGCGCGAGCGCCCAGGACACCCAGTGGATCCTCGACTCCTACGTCCTCGTGTTCGCGGGCCTCCTGCTCACCTCCGGCAGCCTCGGCGACCGGTTCGGCCGCCGCCGGGTCATGCTGATCGGCCTCCTCCTCTTCGGCGCCGCCTCGCTGGCCGCGACCTTCGCGGCCGACCCCGCCGAAGTCATCGCCGTACGCGTCGCCATGGGCGTCGGCGGGGCGCTGATCATGCCGTCCACCCTGTCCATCCTGATCACCGTCTTCGACGAGGAGGAGCGGCCGAAGGCCATGGCCGCCTGGGGATCCGTCTCGATGCTCGGCCTGGTCGGCAGCCCCGTCCTCGGCGGCGTCCTGATCGACCGGTTCTCCTGGCAGTCGATCTTCCTGATCAACGTTCCGGTCGTCGCCCTCGCCGTCGCCGCCGCCCTCACCCTGATGCCGGAGTCCAAGGGCCCCTGGCAGAAGGCCGACCCGCTGGGCGCGGTCCTGTCCGCCACCGGGATGACCGCCCTGGTCTGGTGGATCATCGAGATCCCGCAGCACGGAGCCTTCGGCGGCCGCTCCGCCCTCACCCTGGCCGTGGCCGTCGTCGCCCTCGCCGGCTTCGTGGTGTGGGAGAACACCACCGCCTCCCCGATGGTCCCCCTCGTCCTCTTCAAGAACCGCAACTTCAGCGGCGGTTCGCTCTCCCTGACCCTGGTCCAGATCGGCAACGGCGGCCTGCTGCTGGTCCTCACCCAGTACCTGCAGTTCGTCCTCGGCTACTCGCCCCTCGAAGCGGGCCTCGCCTTCGTGCCGCTCGCCGTCGCCGCCCTCGTCGGCAACGGCGCCGGCGCCGGGCTGGCCGCCCGGATCGGCAACCGCCCCCTGGTCCTGGCCGGGATGCTCGTGATGGCCTCCTCGTTCGCCCTCCTGACCACCGTCTCCGCCGACACCGGCTTCGCCGTCCCGGCGGTCGCCCTCGGCCTCCTCGGCCTCGGCGCCGGTCTGGCCATGCCGGCCGCGGTCGGCGCCCTGATGGCCACCATCCCCGAGGAGCGGGCGGGCGTCGGCTCGGCCCTCAACGACACCATCCAGCAGGCCGGCACCGCCCTCGGCATCGCGATCCTCGGCTCCCTGCTGACCAGCGGCTACACGGCGAAGATGCCGGCCGGCGCCCCCGCCGGGGCCCGCCACTCGCTCGCCGGCGCCCTGGCCGCCGCCCCCGGCGACGCCGCCCTGCTGCGCACCGCCCGCGAGGCCTTCACCTCCGCGATGGCCACCACCTTCACCCTCAGCGCCGCCGGCCTCCTCGCCGCCGCCCTGCTGGCCACGGTGGTCATGCGCGACAAGAAGAAGCCCGCCCCGGCGGCGGAACCCGAACTCGCCGCCTGACCCGCCCTCCTGACGGCCCGGAGGCCGACCCCCGCCCGGGGGCCGCCCTCCGGGCCGTTCGCGCGCCCGCCCGGCGAGACGCGGGTCACACCACCGGAGCTGTCACAGAACCCCGCCGCCCGGCGTCTGGTGGGCGTATCCGCGAACGGACCACCGCGAAGGAGCGGCACACCATGGACGCGCGACTCGACTACTTCACCAGCGCCACCGCCGGCAAGGCCCTCAAGTACGTCACCTCGGCGGGCAAGGCCGTCAAGGAATCGCCCCTGCCGGTCACCACGCAGGAACTGGTGGCGCTGCGCGTGAGCCAGATCAACGGCTGCGCGGTCTGCATCGACATCCACACCAAGGAGGCCGCCGCGGCGGGCGAGAGCGACGTACGGCTCCACCTGGTCGCCGCCTGGCGCGAGGCCACGGTCTTCACCGAAGCCGAACGCGCCGCCCTGCGGCTGGCCGAGGAGGGCACCCGGATCGCGGACGCGGCCGGCGGCGTCGGCGACGAGGCGTGGGCGCAGGCCGCCGCGCACTACGACGAGGAGCAGCTCACCGCCCTCGCCCTGCTGATCTCCTTCATGAACATGGTCAACCGGCTGAACGTCATCGCCCGCCGCCCGGCCGCCGGCGACCACGTGGCGGGCCGGTTCGGCTGACCGGTCAGCCCTGCACCCTCGCCATGGCCTGCGGCGGAAGGTGACGGGCCAGCACCTCCAGGGCGTCGGCGACCTCCTGGAGGTGCTCGGGGGCGGCCTCGCCCAGGGCCGCGGCGAGGGTGTCCGCGACGGTGCCGGCCCGCACCTCGGCCACCCGGCCGGACACCTCGGCGGCCTGGGTGACCAGCATGCGGCGGCGGTCGGCGGGGTCGGGTGCGGTGACCACGGCGCCGGCCTCCTTGAGGCGGGCGACCGCGGTGGAGACCTGGCTCTGCGGCAGCCCGGTGCGGGCGGCGATCTCGCCCACCGCGCTGCCGGGCCGGGCGGCCACGTCGCTGGCCACGATCAGGACGGACCGGACGCTCCCTCCGTGCCGGCCGCCGCCCGCGGGTTCGGGCATGGCCGCTTCGTCCCAGGCGGCCCGAACGGGTGCGGCGGCGACGACAAGGAGCGGACCGTGCGGAAGTGGCGAGCGAACCCCTGGGCGGTCCTGGTGACCCTCTCCCTCGGGTTCTTCATGACCCTGCTCGACCTGACGATCGTCAACATCGCGATCCCCGACATGATGAGCGGCCTGGGGGCCTCGCTCGACCGGACCCTGTGGGTGGTCAGCGGCTACGCCCTGGCCCTCTCGGTCCTGATCATCACCGCGAGCCGGCTCGGCGACCGGTACGGGCCGCGCGCCCTCTTCGCGGCGGGTCTCGCGGTGTTCACCCTGGCCGGCGTCGGCTGCGGGCTGGCCTCCGGAGCCACCGCCCTGATCGCCGCCCGCGTCGTCCAGGGCCTGGGCGCGGCCCTGCTCACCCCGCAGACGACGACCCTGATCGCCTCCGTCTTCCCCGCCGCGCGGCGCGGCACCGCGATGGGTGTCTGGGGCGTGGTCGCCGGTCTCGCCACCCTCTCGGGGCCCACCCTGGGCGGCATCCTGGTCTCCGCCGCCGGCTGGCGCTGGATCTTCCTGGTCAACGTCCCCGTCGGCCTCGCCGCGCTCGCCCTGACCTTCCTGGTCGTCCCCGACATCCGGCCCGCCCGCACCCGCCGCTTCGACCTGACCGGCGTCCTGCTCTCCGGCGCCGCCCTGTTCTGCCTGGCCTTCGGCCTCCAGGAAGGCCGGCGCTACGACTGGGGCACCGGGATCCAGGCCCTGCTGGCCGCCGGCGCCGCGCTGGCCGTCGCCTTCCTGCTGCACCAGCGCCGCCGGCAGGGCCGCGAACCCCTCGTCCCCTTCGCCCTCTTCCGGGACCGCGGGTTCACCGCGATGACGGCCCTGGTCGGTCTGGTCTCCGTGGCGATGCTCGGGCTGGTCCTGCCCTTCAACCTCTACCTCCAGTCCGTCCTCGGCCTCAGCGCGGTCAAAGCCGGCCTGGTCCTCGCCCCGTCCTCCCTGGTGTCGATGGCCGTCGGACCCTTCGCGGGCCGGCTCGCCGACCGGATCGGCGGCAAGTACGTCCTGCTGGCCGGACTCGCCTGCTACACCGCGGGCATCGTGGCCATCGTGCTGATCGCCGCCCCCGCCACCGCCTGGTACGCCTTCGTCCCGGCCACCCTGGCCACCGGGCTCGGCGTGGGGTGCATCGTCGCCCCGATGTCCGCCGAGGCCATGCGCCACGTCCCGCCCCACCTGGCCGGTGCCGCCTCCGGGGTCAACAACACGGTCCGGCAGATCGGTTCGGTGGTGGGCGCGGCGGCCGTCGGCGCGCTGCTCCAGGGCCGCCTCGCCGCCGAGCCGGCGACCGGCAAGGCGTACGCCGTCGCCTTCACCGCCACCCTGCACACCACGGCGGTCCTGCCGGTGGCCGTCCTCGTCGCCGGAGCAGCCGTCTGCCTCCTGCTCCGCACCCCCACCGCGAAGCCCCAGCCGACCGCCGCCCCGACCCCCACAGCCCCGGCCCCCGCAGCCCCGGCCCCGGCAGCCCCGGACCCGGCGGCCGCAGCCCCGGCCCCGGCAGCCCCCGCCCTCGCCGCCCCGGCCCCGGCGGCCCCCGCCCCGGCCTCCGTAGTCCCGGCCCCGGCAGTCCCCGTGCC
>NZ_JBHVUQ010000013.1:22047-73617 GCF_042884105.1 Streptomyces sp. NPDC058157 | reverse complement strand
GGGACACCGGGGTCGGGGTCGGGTCCCCGGCCCGGGTCCGGGGCCGGTTCCAGGTCCCAAGCCGGGGCCGGGTCCCAAGCCGGGTCGGGGGCCGGGGCCGGGGCCGGGTCGGCGTCCGGCTCGGCCTCCGGCCAGGAGACACGGCGGTGACTGCCCTGCGTATCGCTCACGTCGCTCGCTCCACTGGTCCGGCCCCGGCTGGTTCGGGCACGGCACCCTAGCGGGAGCGGCCGTCACGCACCAAAGCCGTTCGACTACCCAGCGTGTCGAACGAACGGATGTACCGAAGGTGTCGCCACAGCCGTACCGAAATGTCGGCACATCGCCATGACGGCGTGTCCTTATATCCCTATGTCGCCAATGCCACCTGCACGGCACACGCTCCGGCGCTCCGACGCTCCGACGCGCCGGTCGGTCAGTAGTCGAAGGCGCGGGCCGTGTTCGCCGCGAGGGCGGTGGCCATGGCGTCCTCGTCGATGCCGCGCACCGCCGCCATCGCCCGCACCGTCAGCGGGATCAGGTACGGCGCGTTGGGCCGCCCGCGGTAGGGCGCCGGCGTGAGGTACGGGGCGTCCGTCTCCACCAGGACCAGTTCCAGCGGGGCCACGGCGAGGGCCTCGCGCAGCGGCGCCGCGTTCTTGAAGGTGACCGTTCCGGCGAAGGACATGTAGTACCCGGCGGCCGCGCACTCCCGGGCCATCTCGGCGTCCCCGGAGTAGCAGTGGAAGACGGTCCGCTCGGGCGCGCCCTCCTCGCGCAGCACGCGCAGCACGTCGGCGTGGGCGTCGCGGTCGTGGATGACCAGCGCCTTGCCCTGCCGCTTGGCGATCTCGATGTGGGCCCGGAAGGAACGCTCCTGCGCGGCCATGCCCTCCGGTCCGGTGCGGAAGTGGTCCAGCCCGGTCTCGCCGACCGCCTTGACGTGGTCGAGGGCGGCCAGCGCCTCGATCTCGGCGAGGGCGTCGTCCAGCGCGCCCTCGCCGCCGCCGGCCCGGGCGCCCTGCCGTGACCAGCCGTCGGGGTCCCCGAGGACGATGCGGGGGGCCTCGTTCGGGTGCAGCGCCACCGCGGCGTGGACATTGGGGTGGGCCGCCGCGGTCTCGGCGGCCCAGCGCGAGCCCTTCACGTCGCAGCCCACCTGCACGACCGTGGTCACGCCCACCGAGGCGGCCTTCGCGAGCCCCTCCTCGACGGTGCCGGACTGCATGTCGAGGTGGGTGTGGGAGTCGGCCACCGCCACCCGCAGCGGTTCGGGCAGCGGAGGCGGGGCGTCCTTGGCGGCGGCGGAGGAGGCGGAAGGGCTAGGGCTCATGAGCCGATCTTATGACCGGCGCAGCCGCCCCAGCAGGCGGGCGAGCAGGCCCGGGCGCCGGCCGCCCGGCTCGTTGACGGCCACCGGTCCCGGCGAGTCGTGCGAGGGCCTGCGCTGCTTCGGGGGCCGCGGCGGGTTCTCGCCCGCCGGTACGGGCCCGGCGATCCCGGGGGCGATGCGGTGGTGGTAGAGCCGGTCGATGGTGGCGTTCACCTGGGAGACCGTCCCGGCCCGCATGATCCGTACGACGTGCCCGCCGCAGTTCAGGCAGGTCGGGTTCGAGAGCGGCGAGGGCACCCGCTCACCGTTCACCATGTACATGATGAACGGCTGGCCCTTGCCGTCGGTGTGGTGCTCGATCGCGTAGGCCTGCTCCCAGCCGTAGCCGCACTTCATGCACGCGAAGGAGTAGGCCTCGTGCACGGTGTGCACGTCGGGTGCGGAAACGGCGGCAGGACCTGCGGCGGGGACGGGTACCGGGGTGTCTGCGATCTCACTCATGCCAGCTCCTCTTGTTCCACTGGTGCCATTGCCAGTGGACGCCTCTTCGGGCGGGAGCGCATCAGGCCCTGTCCAGTGTTGGACTCTCTTTGGGCCAGTCATGTCTCAAAGCGGCCGGTGCGCGGTCTGAGCTTTGCTTTTCAGGTTAGCTCTTTACCGATCTACGGCATCTTCTGTGCCGCATTCTTTGCCGCCACCACCGCGTCGAAGACCTCGCGCTTGGGTACGCCGACCTCGGCGGCGACCGCCGCGATGGCCTCCTTGCGCCGCTCCCCCGCCTCCTCGCGCACGCGCACCCTGCGCACCAGCTCCTCGTCGTCCAGATCGGCGGGCCCCGCGGCGGGCGCGCCCTCGACGACGACGGTGATCTCGCCGCGCACCCCCTCGGCGGCCCACTCGGCCAGCGCGCCGAGCCCGCCGCGCTTGACCTCCTCGTAGGTCTTGGTCAGTTCCCGGCACACGGCGGCCCGCCGGTCGGCGCCGAACACCTCGGCCATGGCCGCCAGGGTGTCGTCGAGCCGGTGCGGGGCCTCGAAGTAGACGAGGGTGCGCCGCTCGCCCTCGACCTCGCGGAGCCGGCCGAGGCGCTCACCCGCCTTGCGCGGCAGGAAGCCCTCGAAGCAGAAGCGGTCCACCGGGAGCCCGGAGAGCGCGAGCGCGGTGAGGACGGCGGAGGGCCCGGGGACGGCCGTGACCTTGATGTCCTTCTCCACGGCGGCGGCGACCAGCCGGTACCCCGGGTCGGAGACCGAGGGCATTCCGGCGTCGGTCACCAGCAGCACCCGCCGCCCCTGCTCCAGGGCTTCGACCAGCTCGGGGGTGCGGGCGGACTCGTTGCCCTCGAAGTACGACAGGACCCGCCCGGTGGTGTGCACGCCGAGCCCCTGGGTGAGCCGGCGCAGCCGCCGGGTGTCCTCGGCGGCGATCACGTCGGCCCGCTCCAGCTCGGCGGCGAGCCGGGGCGGGGCGTCGGCCAGGTCGCCGATCGGGGTCCCGGCGAGGACGAGGACACCGTCGAAGGAGGGGGATTGGGCACCGCGGGGCTGGTCTGCTGTCACCGGCCCATCCTCTCATTGGGGCTCGTGGGGACTGGGGTTCGCACAGGGGCGTTCCCTACGATGACCCGGTGACCAGTACCGCGACGCCGCCGCCCAGCCCCGCGGGGGCCCCGCCCGTCCAGCCGGGCGGACGCGGCTCCGAGCACGAGCCGCCCGTGTGGCTGCGCCGCCTGCGGGGGTTCGGCTACCTGCCGGCCGCCCCGGCGGCCGATGTCCGCACCCGCCTCGTGCCCCCGTACGCCCGGCCGTCCGCCCAGCTGTGGGCGGCGCTGGGGATCCCGGAGGCGAGCCGGCGGAACTGGCAGCGTGCCATGGCCTGGGTGGGGCCGCTGCTGGTCACGCTCGTGGCGGGGGTGCTGCGGTTCACGCACCTGGGCAGCCCGAAGGCGGTGATATTCGACGAGACGTACTACGCCAAGGACGCGTGGGCCACCATCCGTCAGGGTTACGAAGCCAGCTGGCCCAAGGATGTCGACAAGTCGATCCTGCTGGATCCCGGCGCCGTACCGCTGCCGACCGACCCCGGTTACGTCGTGCACCCGCCGGTCGGCAAATGGGTGATCGGGCTCGGCGAGTGGATGTTCGGCTTCGACCCGTTCGGCTGGCGGTTCATGACCGCGCTGCTCGGCACCCTGTCCGTCCTGATGCTCTGCCGCATCGGCCGGCGCCTGTTCCGCTCCACCTTCCTCGGCTGTCTCGCGGGCGCGCTGCTCGCGGTCGACGGCCTGCACCTGGTGATGAGCCGCACCGCCCTGCTCGACCTGGTCCTGATGTTCTTCATCCTGGCCGCCTTCGGCGCGCTGCTCATCGACCGCGACCGGGCGCGGGCCCGCCTCGCGGCGGCGCTCCCGGTCGACGAGGAGGGCCGCGCCCGCCCGGACGCGGCCGTCGCGGAGACCCTGCGGCTGGGCTGGCGCCCGTACCGGCTGCTGGCCGGCGTCTGCCTGGGCCTGGCGTTCGGCACCAAGTGGAACGGCCTGGTGGTGCTGGCCTTCTTCGGGGTGCTCACCGTGCTGTGGGACGCGGCCGCGCGCCGCACCGCCGGCGCGGGGGCCCCGTACGCGGCGATGCTGCGGCGCGACGCGCTGCCGGGCTTCCTGTCGACGGTGCCGGTGGCGATCGCCGTGTACCTGACCTCCTGGCTCGGCTGGATCCTGAGCCCGGACGACGGCAGGGGCGGCTACTTCCGCGACTGGGCGGCCAAGAACGACCAGCACAGCCCGCTGTCCTTCCTGCCCGAGTGGCTGCGCAGCCTGTGGCACTACGAGACGGAGGTCTACAAGTTCCACGTGGGCCTGACCTCGGGCCACACCTACCAGTCCAACCCGTGGAGCTGGCTGGTCCTGGGCCGACCGGTGTCCTACTTCTACGAGTCCCCCTCGCCCGGCTCCGACGGCTGCCCGGCGACCGAGGCGGGCAAGTGCGCGCGCGAGGTGCTGGCCCTGGGCACGCCGCTGCTGTGGTGGGCGGGCTGCGTCGCGCTGGTGTACGTGCTGTGGCGGTGGTTCTTCCGGCGCGACTGGCGGGCGGGTGCGATCGCGTGCGCGCTGGGCGCCGGCCTGCTGCCCTGGTTCAACTACCAGGAGCGGACGATCTTCTACTTCTACGCGGTGGTCTTCGTCCCCTACCTGTGCCTGGCGGTGGCGATGATGATCGGGGCCATGCTGGGGCCGTCGGGCTCCTCGGAGCGGCGGCGGACGATCGGGGCGATCGGGGCGGGCGTGCTGGTGCTGCTGATCGTCTGGAACTTCATCTATTTCTGGCCGATCTACACGGGCCAGACCCTGCCCATGGACTCGTGGCGTGGCCGGATGTGGCTGGATACGTGGATCTGACCCGTTAACCCCGCGTAAGGTGTCCGACACAGAACCTTTGAACGCGTTCAGAGGACTGGGGCTCCTGGGGAGGGGACGCAAGTGAACGGGGCGGCTAAGGGTGCCATCGTCGGCGGGGTGTTCCTCGCGATGGCAGGCGGTGCGGCGTACGGGGTGGTCACCCTGGTGGGTGACAGCGGCAGTCACGGCGGTGACGGCAAGAACGGGGCGCGGGGCCCCGGCGCGGTGACCGCGCAGCGGGCGAGCGGGCCCGTGACGGACCAGGAGGCGGCCCAGGTCGCCAAGGCGTTCCTGTCCGCCTGGGCGTCCGGCGACGCCCGCACGGCCGCCGACCTGACGAACAACGCGCAGGCGGCGCAGCCCGCGGTGGTCGACTTCCGGTCCAAGGCGCTCGTCTCCAAGGCGGTCATCACGCCCGGCACCCCGAACGGCACCACCGTGCCCTTCAAGGTCGAGGCCGAGATCACCCACGAGGGGACGGCCAAGCCCTTCGCCTACGACTCCCAGCTGACCGTCGTCCGCGGCCCCAGCAGCGGGAAGCCGCTCGTCGACTGGCAGCCCTCGGTGATCCACCCGCAGCTGCAGAAGGACGAACGGCTGCGCGCGGGCACCCCGGCCAGCCCGCCGGTCAAGGCCGTCGACCGCCACGGCAAGGAGCTGACGCCGGAACAGTTCCCGTCACTGCGGCCGGTTCTGGACGGGCTGCGCAAGACGTACGGGCAGAAGGCCGGCGGCACCCCCGGCGTCGAGGTGTGGATCGAGCCGGCCACCGCCGACGCCCCCAAGCGGACGCTGGCGACGCTGGTCGAGGGCAAGCCGGGGCAGCTGCAGACCGTCCTCGACGCCGACGTGCAGGCGGCTGCGGAGAAGGCGGTGGCGCAGTACTCCGAGGCCTCGGTCGTCGCGGTCCAGCCGAGCACGGGCGACATCCTGGCGGTGGCCAACCACCGCCAGGACGGCTTCAACGCGGCGATGCTGGGCCGGCGCGCACCCGGCTCGACGATGAAGATCGTGACGGCGGCGATGCTGCTGGAGAAGGGCCTGGTCGCCGCCGACCGCCCGGCGGCGTGCCCGCCGAGCGCCACGTGGGACGGGAAGGTCTTCCGCAACCTGGACGGCTTCTCCCTCCAGGGCCAGCCGTTCTCGACCAGCTTCGCCCGGTCCTGCAACACCGCCTTCATCAGCCTCATCGACGACGTGAAGGACAACGGCGCGCTGCCGAGGGTGGCCAAGGAGGCCTTCGGCATCGGACTGGACTGGAAGACGGGCATCCCCTCGCAGGACGGCACCGTTCCGGTGACCTCGGGTTCGGCGGCCGCCGCCGAGTACATCGGCCAGGGCGCGATCCAGATGAACCCGCTGAACATGGCCTCCGTCACGGCCACCGCCCGCACCGGGGTGTTCCGCCAGCCGGTGCTGGTCAAGGCCTCCCTGGACGGCCGCACCCTGGCGACGGCCCCGCGGTCGCTGGCGCCGGGGGTGTCGGCGCAGCTGGTGCGGATGATGCGGCAGACGGCGACGAGCGGCACGGCGGCCAAGGCGATGGCCGCGGTCGGCGGCTCCGACAAGGGCGCGAAGACCGGCTCGGCGGAGGTCGACGGCGCGACGGCCCCGGACAGCTGGTTCACCGGCTTCCACGGCGACGTGGCGGCGGCGGCCATGGTCGAGGGCGGCGGCCACGGCGGCGACGCGGCGGGCCCGATCGTGGCACGCGTCCTCAACGCCTCCTGACGCCGGCCCCCGGCGGCAGCCGGGGGAGGAACAACGGAAGGGCGCACCAACCGGGACCGGACCAGACCCAGCCCGGACCAGACCCAGCCCGGGTCAGCCCGAGGCCGCGGCAGGGCCGAGGCCGCGGCAGGGCCGAGGCCGCGGCAGGCCCGGGGCCGCGGCAGGGCCAGGGCCGCGGCAGGGCCGGGGCAGGGCCAGGGCCGGGTCAGCCCGAGGCCGAGCCAGCCCGGGGCCGAGCCAGGCCAAGGCCGCGGCAGACCAAGGCCGCGGCAGGCCGGGGCCGGGCCAGGGCCGCGGCAAGGGCAGGGCCGGGGCAGCCCGAGGCCGAGCCAGCCCAGGGCCGAGCCAGGCCGAGGCCGCAGCAGGCCCGGACCGGATCAAGCCCGAACGGGGTCAGGCCCGAACGGGGTCAGGCCTGGACGGGGTCAGGCCTGGACGGGGTCAGCCCTGGACGGGGTCAGCCCTGGACGGGGTCAGGCCCGGGCCGGGATCAAGCCCGGGCCGGGATCAAGCCCGAACGGGGTCAGGCTCGGGCCGGGGACAAAACACCTCGCCCCCGTCCCCGCACAGCGCTAGCGTCCCCGCATGACGACGAGCACCCCGCACCCCCTCTTCGCCCAGGCCCTCGCCGACCTCGGCCTCGACCTCGCCATCCGGACCTTCCCCGAAGGCACCCGCACGGCCGCCGACGCCGCCGCGGCGATCGGCTGCGAGCTCAGCCAGATCGTGAAGTCACTGATCTTCGCGGCGGACGGCGTCCCGGTCCTGGTGCTCATGGACGGCGCCTCGCGCGTCGACGTCGAGGCGGTGCGGCGTCAACTGGACGCCGCGCAAGTCACCCGCGCCGACGCGGCGCTCGTCCGCGAGACCACCGGCTACGCCATCGGCGGCGTCCCGCCCTTCGGCCACCGCACCCGCACCCGTGTCCTGGCGGACCAGGCCCTCCTGCGGCACGACGTCGTCTGGGCCGCGGCCGGCACCCCGCACACCGTGTTCCCGATGCCCCCGCGCGAACTCGTCACCCACGCCGCCGCCGAGCTGGCCGACGTACGCGAGCGGAAGTGATCAGAGCACCTGGCAAAAACGACAAACGAACAAATCGCTAAAGGCAGCCGCGCAGCGCCCGCACCAGCGCCTGCGCGCGCGGGTCGGCGGTCACCGACTTGGCGTGCGCGTTGGTGACGTAACCGAAGCCGATGCCCGTCTCCGGGTCCGCGAAGGCCAGCGACCCGCCGCGGCCCGGATGGCCGAAGGAGGCCGGGGACAGCAGCGGGGACGCCGGCCCGTGCAGCATGTAGCCCGGCCCGAACCGGGTACCCACGACCAGCACCCGGTCGGGGCCGGCGGCGAACTCCGTGCCCGCCAGCGCCGTGGTCGCGGGCGTGAAGATACGGGCCCCGTCCTCGACCACGCCGATCGTCGCCGCGTAGAAACGGGCCAGGGCGCGCGCCGTGCCGATGCCGGCCGAACCCGGGAGCTCCGCCGCCTGGTAGACGGGGTCGTTCTCGTCGGGCGCCGGGTCGATGGCGGCGAAGGCGCGGCGGGTCAGGGACTCCGGGTCGGCGTACGCCTCCGAAACGTTTCTCCTGGGCCGCGTCTTCAGCAGCCCCGCACTCGGCGGGGGCTCGACCGGCGCCACCCGGCCCACCCGGTGCGCCTCGCCCTCCGGCAGGCCGATCCAGAAGTCCAGCCCCAGCGGCTCGGCCATCTCCTCGGCCAGGATCCCGCCGACGGTCCGCCCCGTGACCCGCAGCACCAGCTCGGACACCAGCCAGCTGAAGGTCTGCGCGTGGTAGCCGTGCGCGCTGCCGGGCTCCCAGAACGCCTGCTGCGCGGCGACGGCCCGCGCCCCGGACACCCCATCCGCGGCCTCGGCCATCGTCAGCCCCCGGTCCAGTGCGGGTACGCCGGCCTGGTGGGCGAGCAGGTGGCGGACGAGCGTCCGTTCCTTGCCGCCCGCCTTGAACTCCGGCCAGTACGTGCTCACGGGCGCGTCCAGGTCCAGCAGTCCGCGCTGGTGCAGCAGCAGGGGGACCGCCGCGGCCACGCCCTTGGTCGCCGACCGCACGATCGTCGCGGTGTCCTCGGCCCAGGGCTCGGTGCCGTTCGCGTCCTTGGTTCCGCCCCACAGGTCGACGATCTTGCGGCCGTCGCGGTACACGGTCACGGCCGCGCCCCGGTCCCCGAGGACCTCGAAGTTGCGCGCGAAGGCCTCGCGTACGGGCTCGAAGCCCTCGGTCACCACACCCTGGATGTTCACGAGCACACCAACAACCCCGGCTCTGCCCTTATGCCGCGGCCACCGAACGCGGGTCGAACCCGAACGGCAGCTCCAGCCGGTGCGCCCCCATCAACTCCTCGTCGCACAGCAGGTCCCGGGTGCGCCCGTCGGCCGCGATGACCCCCTCGCTGAGGATCACCGAGCGCGGGCAGAGCTCCAGGGCGTACGGCAGGTCGTGCGTCACCATCAGGACGGTGACGTCCAGCCCCCGCAGGATGTCGGCCAGCTCGCGCCGCGAGGCGGGGTCGAGGTTGGAGGAGGGCTCGTCCAGGACGAGGATCTCGGGCCGCATGGCCAGCACGGTCGCCACCGCCACCCGGCGGCGCTGCCCGAAGGACAGGTGGTGCGGCGGGCGGTCGGCGAAGCCGGCCATGCCGACCAGTTCGAGGGCCTCGTGGACCCGCGTCTCCAGTTCGGCGCCGCGCAGGCCGGCGGCCGCGGGGCCGAAGGCCACGTCCTCGCGCACGGTCGGCATGAACAGCTGGTCGTCGGGGTCCTGGAAGACGATGCCGACCCGCCGGCGGATCTCGGCGAGGTTGCGCTTCTCCACGGGCAGCCCGGCCACGGTCACGGAGCCGACGCCGCCGCCCAGGATGCCGTTGAGGTGCAGGACGAGGGTGGTCTTCCCGGCGCCGTTGGGGCCGAGCAGGGCGACGCGCTCGCCGCGCCCGATGGTGAGGTCGACGCCGAAGAGGGCCTGGTGCCCGTCCGGGTAGGCGTAGGCGACTCCGGACACCTCCAGCGAAGGCGCGAGGCTAATGTCAGCAGCCGCGGCAGAAGCATTAGAGGCAGAGGAGGAAGCGTTCACAGCGCCCATCCCATCAGACAGACGGCGAGCGCCGTCACCGGGAGCACGGCCGAGTACGCCCACTGGGCGCGGGTGGCCGTCACGTCGTCGATCACCGGCATGGAGCCGGCGTAGCCGCGGCTGACCATCGCGAGGTAGACCCGCTCGCCGCGTTCGTAGGAGCGGATGAAGAGGGCGCCCGCGGTCTTGGCGAGCACCCCCCAGTGCTGGATGCCGCGCGCCTCGAAGCCGCGCGAGCGCCGGGCGATGGACATCCGGCGCAGCTCGTCGCTGATGACGTCCCCGTACCGGATCATGAAGGAGGCGATCTGCACGAGCAGCGGCGGGAGCTTCAGCCGCTGGAGGCCGAGCAGCAGCGCGCGCAGTTCGGTGGTCGAGGCGAGCAGCACGGAGGCGGCGACGCCGAGGGTGCCCTTGGCCAGCACGTTCCAGGCGCCCCACAGCCCGGAGACGCTCAGCGACATACCGAGCACGTCCACCCGCTCGCCCTGTGACACGAAGGGCATGAGCACGGCGAACAGCACGAACGGCACCTCGATCAGCAGCCGCCGCAGCAGGAACCCCGCCGGGATCCGGGCCGCGGCCGCGACGGCGGCGAGGAGGACGGCGTACAGGGCGAACGCCCACATCGCCTCGCGCGGCGTCGACACGACGACGATCACGAACCCGGCGGTGGCGGCGATCTTGCAGTGCGGCGGCAGCTCGTGGACGGGCGAGTGCCCGTGCCGGTAGAGCTTGTGCGCGTGACCGGCTCCCACGTCAGCTCGCCGACGGGGCGGCCGTCGAGGCCGCGGTCAGGTCCTGGGCGCGGCGCCGGCGCACCGCCCAGAAGATCCCGGTGCCGACGGCCACGGTCGCGCCGACGCCGATGACTCCGGCGAGGCCGCCGGACAGGCGGGCGTCGTCCACGTCCTTGACGCTGTAGTCGGCGAGCGGGGAGTCGGCGGTGGCGTGTTCCCGGGTCTTGGCGTCGATGCCCTTGTCGGCGGCGACCTTCTCCAGGCCGTCCGGGCTGCTGGAGGCGTAGAAGGAGACGAATCCGGCGAGCACGAGGGCGGTGACCAGTCCGGTCAGCCAGAGCTTGCGGGTGGAGCGGGCGGCGGCCGGGACGGGGGCCGCGGCGGGGGCGTCGACGAGCTCGCCGCCGACGCGCAGCTTCAGCGGGGTGGCGAGCCCGCGCGCGCCGTGCACCAGGTCGGGCCGTACGGCGATCACGGCGCCCACGGTGGCGGCGGTGATCAGGGCTTCCCCGATGCCGATGAGGACGTGGACGCCGACCATGGCGGTGAAGACCTTGCCGATCGGGACGTCGGTGGTACCGCCGAGGGCGTAGAGGAGGGTGAACATGACAGCCGCGCCCGGGACGGAGAGCAGGGCTCCGGTGAAGGCGGCCACGGTGACCGAGCGCCGGCCCGACGGCAGGACCTTGAGCAGGAGGCGGAAGACGGCGTAGGAGACGAGGACGGTCACCACGGCCATGTTCAGGATGTTGACGCCGAGCGCGGTGAGGCCGCCGTCGGCGAAGAGGATGCCCTGCATCAGCAGGACGACGGACACGCAGAGCACGCCGGTGTAGGGGCCGACGAGTATCGCGGCGAGCGCGCCGCCGAGGAGGTGGCCGCTGGTGCCGGCGGCGACGGGGAAGTTCAGCATCTGAACGGCGAAGATGAAGGCGGCGACGAGGCCGGCCAGCGGAGCGGTGCGTTCGTCGAGCTCGCGGCGGGCGCCGCGCAGGCTGACCGCGACAGCGGCGGTGGCCGCCACTCCTGCGGCCACCGAGACGGGTGCGTCGATGAATCCGTCGGGCACGTGCATGGAGCGGCTCCGCTTCCTCTTCCTCACATGAGTGTTTAACCGTTCAAGAGTAGTGCCCACTTGCAAATGATTGGCAAGAGCCGCTGCCACACAAATACATACGTGCGGTTTCGTGGGAATGTGCGAGGCTGGACGGGCAAACGGACGTGAATGTTCCGATTCGAGGAGTCCGGTCGATGTCAGCCACCGCCGAGAATCCACCAGCCACCGCCGCGGCCGTCGAGGAGC
Organism: Streptomyces sp. NPDC058157; assembly: GCF_042884105.1. Lineage (NCBI taxonomy): Bacteria > Bacillati > Actinomycetota > Actinomycetes > Kitasatosporales > Streptomycetaceae > Streptomyces > Streptomyces sp. NPDC058157. Next base: position 62,048 of record NZ_JBHVUQ010000013.1, on the reverse strand, counting down.
GGGTCAGCGCCCGCGTGATCAGCGACGACCCCCTCTACCGCGCGATCCCGGTCGCCCTGCGGTTCACCCCCGCCGAGCCGCTGGCCGTCCGGATCGTCTTCCCCGCCGAGCTGTCCCCCGAGGGCACCGACAACGAGTGGGCCTTCCCCCGCGCCCTCCTGGAGGCCGGGCTGCTCGCGCCGACCGGGACCGGGGACGTACGGGTCTGGCCCTGCGGCCGGGTTCAGGCGGTGGTCGAGTTCCACTCCCCCGAGGGTGTCGCCGTGATCCAGTTCGACAGCGCCGTACTGCGCCGCTTCCTGCGCCGCACGTACTCCACCCCCGGCGGCGGCAGACCCGACGGCGCCGCAGCGCGCGCCGCGGCCACCCGTACGGCGTAGCGAACGCGGCCGGCCCCGCACCTGGGGTTCCAGATGCGGGGCCGACAGTCACATGCTTCGCAGTCACCGCCAGGCATTAGCCGGACGGACGGGCGGCCGAGCGGGTCAGGCGTTGACCAGCTCGCGCTGCTTGTCGGGGTCCTCCGGGGACCCGGCCTCCGCCGCGGTCTCCCCGAGGTGCTTGCGCAGGCTCTCGCCCTCCACGTCCACGTTGGGCAGGATCCGGTCCAGCCAGCGCGGCAGCCACCAGGCCTTGTGGCCGAGCAGCGCCAGCACCGCCGGCACGATCGCCATGCGCACCACGAACGCGTCGAACAGGACGGCGACAGCCAGGCCGAAGCCGATCATCTTGACCATTGCGTCGCTGGCGCCCAGGAAGCCGGAGAAGACGGCGATCATGATGACGGCGGCGGCGACGACCACCCGCGCACTGAACTGGAAGCCGGTCACGACCGCCTGCCCCGGGCGCTCGCCGTGGACGTACGCCTCCCTCATCCGGGTGACGAGGAAGACCTCGTAGTCCATCGCCAGGCCGAACACGACGCCCACCATGAAGATCGGCATCATCGACATGATCGGACCGGTCTGCTCCACCCCGAAGACCGACCCGAGCCAGCCCCACTGGAAGACCGCGACGACCGCGCCGAGGGCGGCCACCACCGACAGCAGGAACCCGAGGGCCGCCTTGAGCGGAACCAGGATCGAGCGGAACACCAGCATCAGCAGCAGGAACGCCAGGCCGACCACCAGCGCCAGGTAGGGCAGCAGCGCGTCGTTCATCTTCTGCGAGAAGTCGATGTTCATCGCCGTCGCGCCGGTGACGAACACGTCGTTCCCGTTGCCCTCGCGGATCTTGTGGACCAGGTCCTCGGTCTGCGTCGAGGACGGGCGCTCCTTCGGGATCACGCTGATGACCGCGGCGTCCTTGGCCTCGTTCTGGTGCGGCGGGGTCACCGCGACCACGCCCTCCAGCTTCTTGATCCGGTCGACGGTCTTGTCGGCGAGCGCCTTGTCGCCGTCCACGACCACCATCAGCGGACCGTTGAACCCCGGGCCGAAGCCCTCCGACAGCATGTCGTACGCCTTGCGCTGGCTGGTGGAGACGGGCTTGGAGCCGTCGTCCGGCAGGCCCATCTCCAGCTTGCTCGCCGGCACCGCGATGGCGCCGAGGCCGATCACACCGGCCAGCAGCACCACGACCGGGCGGCGCAGCACGAAGCGGGCCCAGCGGGTGCCGCCGTTCGGCTTCGCCTCGGCGCCGGCCGGGCGGCCCTTGCCGAAAAGCTTGCTCTTCTTGCCGGCCGGCAGCACCTTCTTGCCCGCGAAGCCGAGGATCGCCGGGACCAGCGTCAGGGCGACGAGCACCGCGATGACCACCGTTCCGGCGGCCGCGACACCCATCTTCGTCAGCATCGGGATGTTGACGACGGCCAGGCCCACCAGGGCGATGACCACGGTCAGACCGGCGAACACGACAGCGGAACCAGCAGTTCCGGCCGCCCGGCCCGCAGCCTCGTCACGCTCGCGGCCCTCGGCGAGCTCCACGCGGTAGCGGGAGACGATGAACAGCGCGTAGTCGATGCCGACCGCCAGGCCGATCATCATCGCGAGGGTGGAGGTGGTGGAGCCGAGGTCCAGCACGTTGGCCAGCGCGGTGATCGAGGAGACGCCGATCCCGACGCCGATCAGCGCGGTCAGCAGCGGCAGCCCGGCCGCGACCAGCGAGCCGAAGGTGATGACCAGGACGATGCCGGCGATCAGGATGCCGATCGCCTCACCGGAGCCGGTCTCGGGCGCCTCCATCAGCGCGTCGCCGCCGATCTCCACCTGGAGGCCGGCCTTCTGCGCGTCGTGCCCGGAGTCCTTCAGGGCGTCACGCGTGACGTCCTTCAGCTCCATGCCGCTGACCTTGTACTTCACCGTGATGTAGGTGGTGGAGCCGTCCTGGCTCACCGCCTGCATCTGGTACGGGTCGTCGACGGTGGCGACCTGCGCGGCGCCCTCGCCCTGCTTCAGGCCGGAGATGAGCTTCCCGACCTCGGCCTTGGGGCCCTGGTCGGTGACCTTGGCGCCGGCCGGCGCCTTGACGACGATGCGGGCGGTCGCGCCGTCGGCGGACATGCCCGGGAACTTCTTGTCCAGCAGGTCGAAGGCCTTCTGGGCCTCGGTGCCGGGGATCGAGAACGAGCCGGAGGTCGGCGCGGCGGCCGTCGCCGCACCGAAGCCGGCGGCGACCAGCAGCGCCACCCATATGAGGGCGACGAGGCCGCGGCGCCTGAAGGCGCCGCGCCCGAGCCGGTAGAGGAAGGTGGCCACGTCGTGGTTCTCCCGTTTCAGGTCGTGGGATGGATCCTGCGCCCGTACGGCCGTGGGCCATGGGCGGATCAGGGCGTGAAAAGCCGGCCCGACGACGAGAGCGGCGTGTCAGGAGCAGCAGACGGTTCTTGTGGGGTGGGGATCAGACGCCGAGGGCGGGGAAGACGACGGCGTCGATGAACTGGGTGAGGAACGCCCGGTCGACGGACCGGTCCTCGATCAGCGGCAGTGCAATGAACGCCCCGATCAGCATGTGCGGCACGAAGTCCAGCGCCGGACAGTCCGGACTGACCTCACCCCGCTCCACCGCGCGCCGGAGCATGGCCTGGAGACCGTTGATCTCCGGGTCGACCAGCAGATCGCGCAGCGCCCGGTGCAGCTCCGGGCTCTCGTGGACGGCGTGGGCCAGACCCCGCATGAGAGCGGTGTCCTTGGCCATCTGCGCGTCGTCGGAGTGCGCGACCATCTGTGCGAAGTCCCCGCGCAGGGTGCCCGTGTCGATCTCCCCCAGGGAGACCGGCTGGGCACACCGCAGGGCCTTCGCGACCAGCTCCGGCTTGCTCCCCCACTGGCGGTAGAGGGTGGCCTTGCTGGACTTCGTACGGGCGGCGACCGCGTCCATGGTCAGCGCCTCGTAGCCGACCTCGCGGAGGAGGTCGAGGACCGCCCCGTGGAGCTCGGCTTCCCGCTCGGGGGTGATCCGGCTGCGCCGCGCCGACATCGCGTCGGTGACCCGGCAGCTTCCCTTCATCACGACCACCCATCCGAACGAAACGGTTTCGTACACCGGAAGCCTACCCGGGCGCTTAACGAAACGAAACCGTTCCGTTTCGCTACAGCGGTGGCGTCGGTCACACGAGTCGCACCTTACGGATCGGTGCCTGATCCCCAGCGGAGGACCCACGGAAGACCAAAGGAGGACCGATGGAGCACCTGTACGAGTTGCCGGGCCCCCCTGGCGCGGAAAGCATTGTGGGGTGAGTCACGACGTCGCGTACCTCCGCTTCCCGCACCTGCACGACGAACTGCTGTGTTTCGCCACCGAGGACGACCTGTGGGTCGCCCCCCTGGTCCCGCAGGGCCACACCCCCGGCCGGGCCTGGCGCATCACCGTCGACCGCACCCGGGTCGGCCACCCCCGCTTCTCCCCCGACGGACGGCACATCGCCTTCACCACCTGGCGCAGCCTCGACCCCGAGATCCACCTCGCCCCCGTGGACGGCGGCCCGGCCCGCCGGCTCAGCTACTGGGGCTCCACCGACACCCGCGTCTGCGGCTGGGACCCCGACGGCAACGTCCTCGCCGTCTCCTCCCACGGACAGCCGTTCTCGTACTACTCGTGGGCCTACAAACTGCCCACCGACGGCAGCCCCGGCGGCCGCCTGCCCTGGGGCCCGGTCTCCGACATCCAGGTCGCCGACGTCGACGGAGAGCACCGAACCCTGCTGCTCACCGGCAAACCCCCGCACGAGCCCGCCGCCTGGAAGCGCTACCGCGGCGGCGCCACCGGCCGGCTGTGGCTGCACGGCAAGCGCCTGCTGGAAGACGTCGAGGGCCACATCGACGCGCCCATGTTCGTCGACGGCCGCATCGCCTTCCTCTCCGACCACGAGGGCGTCGGCAACCTCTACTCCTGCCTCCCCGACGGCACCGGCCTGCGCCGCCACACCGACCACGACGAGTTCTACGCCCGCCACGCCTCCAGCGACGGCTCCCGCGTCGTCTACCAGTGCGCCGGCGACCTGTGGCTGGTGGACTCCCTCGCCGAGGACGCCTCCCCGCGCAAGCTCGACGTCCGGCTCGGCGGCCCGCGCGCGGGACGGCGTACGTACCAGGTGCCGGCCGCCAGCAACGTCGACTCGCTCTCCGTGGACACCACCGGCCGGGCCAGCGCCGTCGTCATCCGCGGCAGCCTGTACTGGCTCACCCACCGCGACGGGCCCGCCCGCACCATCGCCGACACCCCCGGCGTACGCGTCCGCCTCCCGGAGATGCTCGGCAGTGGCGGCCAGGTCGCGTACGTCACCGACGCCGAGGGCGAGGACGCCGTCGAGATCGCCTACCTCCCCCGCGCCTCCGGGGAGCGCGAGCCGCGCCGGCTCGCCTCGGGCGAGCTGGGCCGCGTCACCGAGCTGCTGTCCGACCCGGCGGGCGAGCGGCTCGCCATCGCCTCCAACGACGGACGGCTGCTGCTCCTCGACGCGACCGAGGAGTCCAACGGGGAGGTCACCGAGCTGATCCGGTCCATCAACGGGCCCGTGACCGACCTCGCCTTCTCCCCCGACGGCTGCTGGCTGACCTGGTCGCACCCGGGCATCGGGCGCTCGCTGCGGCAGATCAAGATGGCGAAGATCTCCGGGCCGGGCGCGCGCGTCGTCGTCGACGTCACCAACGGCCGCTTCGAGGACGAGAACCCGGTCTTCACCCGCGACGGCCGCTACCTCGCCTTCCTCTCGTGGCGCGGATTCGACCCGGTGTACGACGTCCACACCGGCGACCTGTCGTTCCCGCTGGGCTGCCGCCCGTACCTGGTGCCGCTGTCCTCCGCCACCCCGTCCCCGTTCGCCTTCTCCCCCGACGGCCGCCCGGCGGCGGGCGGGCTCGACCCCGTCGAGGGGGAACCCGGCGAGGGCGATGGAACGGTGATCGTGGAGGTGGAGGGACTGGAGAGCCGCGTCACCCCGTTCCCCGTGACCGCCTCGAAGTACTCGGCCCTGCAACCCGTGCACGGCGGCGGGCTGGTGTGGCTGCGCTGGCCCATCTCGGGCGCGCTCGGCGAGACCTTCGCCAACCCGGCCGACACCAGCGGCAAGCCGACGCTGGAGCACTTCGACATGACCAAGGCCCGCAAGACGGAACTGGCCACCGGGCTGGACTGGTTCGCGGTCAGCGGCGACGGCAGCCGTCTCGTCGTCAACGACGACGGTGACCTTCGCGCCGTGCCGGCCACCGAATCGGGTGACGGCGACTCCACCGTCTACCTCGACCTGCGGCGCATCCTGCACGAGGTCGACCCGGCCGCCGAGTGGCGGCAGGCCTACGAGGAGGCGGGCCGGCTCATCCGCGCGTACTTCTGGGAACCGAACATGTGCGGCATCGACTGGGACGCGGTGCTCACCCAGTACCGGCCCCTGGTCGAACGGGTCGCCTCCCCCGACGAGTTCGCCGACCTGCTGCGCGAGGTCCTCGGCGAACTCGGCACCTCGCACGCGTACGTCTCCCCAGCCCGCCGCAACGAGGGCCCGCCCCACTACCAGCGGGCGATCGGCCTGCTCGGCGCCAACCTGGTGCGCCGGGAGGAGGGCTGGGTCGTCGCACGGATCCTGCCCGGCGAGTCCTCCGACTCCAAGGCCCGCTCCCCGCTGGCCGGCACCGGGATCCGCGACGGGGCGGTGCTCACCCATGTCGACGGCCGGCCCGTGGACCCGGTCGCCGGCCCCAACCCGCTGCTCGCGGCGGCCGGGGGCACGACGGTGGAGCTGACGTTCACCCCGGCCGAGGGCGAGGGCCGCTCACGGCGCGTCGCGGTCGTGCCGCTCGTCGACGAACGGCCGCTGCGCTACCAGGACTGGGTGTCCAAGCGCCGCGCCGTCGTCCGCGAGGTCAGCGGCGGCCGCTGCGGCTACCTGCACATCCCCGACATGGGCGGCTCGGGCTGGGCGCAGTTCAACCGCGACCTGCGCATGGAGATGTCCCGACCGGCCCTGATCGTCGACGTGCGCGGCAACGCCGGCGGCCACATCAGTGAACTCGTCGTCGAAAAACTCACCCGATCGATTCTGGGCTGGGACCTGACGCGTGACGCGCAGCCGGTGAGTTACGCCTCCAACGCACCGCGCGGCCCCATCGTGGCACTGGCCGACGAGGCGACCTCCTCCGACGGGGACATGATCACCGCCGCGTTCAAACTGCTCGGCCTGGGCCCGGTCGTCGGCCAGCGCACCTGGGGCGGGGTGGTCGGCATGACCGGCCGTCACACCCTCGGCGACGGCACGGTCATCACCGTGCCGATGAACGCGGCGTGGTTCCCGGAGTACGGGTGGTCGGTGGAGAACCACGGCGTGGAACCCGACCTGGAGATCATGCGCACCCCCCTCGACTGGGCCGAGGGCCGGCACGCCCAGCTGGACGACGCGGTCTACCTGGCACTGGAGCTGCTGGAGCAGGACCCGGCCGCGATCCCGCCCGGCTACACCGACGTCCCGGACGGACGCCGCCCGAAGCTGCCGCCGCGGCCGTAGCCGAAGCCGGCCGTAGCCGAAACAGCCGGCAGTCCGGCACGGCAGAAGGGGCGCGACCCGTAGGCAGTACGGGTCGCGCCCCTCGGCGCTGGGTGCGGCGGGCCTGGTAGCAGTCAGGCCCGGGGAGTTCCCACCGGCGCGGAATCAGTCCCAGCTGTCGTCGGCCTCGTCACGGACGTCGTCCATCCGCTGCTGCGCCTGCGACTTCTTCGCCTTGGCCTGCTGGGAACGCGAGGAGGCCTGCTCCTTCGCGCCCTGCTGGGCCTTCTGCGCCTTGTCCTTGAGTTCCTGCGCCTTGTCCTGGAACTGGTCCTTGATACCCATGCTTGCACTCCCTGAGGGGGGTTGGTGGTTGGGCCTCGACCAGACTGACACGCAGGAATAAATGCCGCATTTTGATCAGCGGGTGCGTTCCCGCTCGTCGGCGGCCCCTCCCGCGCCCACCAGCCCCTTGGGGACTCCGGCCAGGCGGGGTTCGAACCGCTTCATCTCACGCTGCCCGCCCGCCGCGATGACCGCCGGCAGGTAGCCGCGCACGCCCTGCATCCCGCGCAGCCACCACTGCGCGTACACGTGTGCCGAACGCCTCTCGATCCCGGCGACGATCCGGTCCACGGCCGGGCCCAGCGGGTAGGTCCGGTTCGCCGGCCAGGGCAGGCGTCCGCGCAGTTCGCGCATCACGTCGTGCTGGTCGGCGCCGCGGACCATGTCGGTGTCCGTCCAGGAGAGGTAGCCGACGCCGACCTTGACCCCCTTGTAGCCGACCTCGGCGCGCAGGCAGTGCGCGAAGGCCTCGACCCCGGACTTGGAGGCGCAGTACGCCGTCATCATCGGCGCCGGGGTGATCGCGGCGAGGGAGGCGATCTGGAGGAAGTAGCCGCGGCTCTCCATGAGCACGGGCAGGAAGGCGCGGGCGGTGACGGCGCCGCCGATCAGGTTGACCTCGATCACCCGCCGCCAGGCCTCCGGGTCGGAGTCCGCGAACGGGCCGCCCGAGGCGACCCCCGCGTTGGCCACGACGATGTCGACCTTGCCGAAGCGCTGCTTGACCTCCTGCGCGACCCGGGCCATCGCCTCGTGGTCGGTGACGTCGGCGTACCAGTGGTCGCTGTCGGTGTGCAGCCGCTCGGAGACCTCCTTGAGCGCCTCCGGTTCCAGGCCGACCAGTGCGACCTTCGCGCCGCGCGCCGACAGCTTGCGGGCGAGCAGCTCGCCGACGCCGCGGGCGGCGCCGGTGACGACGGCGACCTGGCCTTCCAGACTCCTGCGAGCGCTCACGGCGTCTTCTCCTTCTCGGTCGTGGACGGGGACGTGGTTGTGGTCGTGGTGGTTGCTGCCGTCGGCGCGGCCAGGTACCGGGACGTCAACTCGCGCAGGGCGGAACTCACCGCTTCGGGTGCCTCGATCGGGGTCATATGCCCCATACCGGTGAGCTCGGTCAGCCCCACGCAGTGCGGGAGCGCGGCCGCGATCTCGCGGGCGTGCACGACGGGAGTCAGCCGGTCGTCGCGGCCCACGATGACGGCGGTGGGCACGGCCAGCCGCGCCACCCCGTCGTCCAGGTCCAGCCCGGCCAGGACGTGCGACCAGGCACGGCGCACCCCGGCGGGACAGGCGTGCACGATCCGGGCGCAGGCTTCCACCCGTTCGGGTGCGGAGCCGGGGCCCATGGTCGCGTACTTGAGCACCGCCCGGGTGGCGGGGGTGACGGGTCCGAGCGGGGCGGGCGAGCCCAGCAGCCCCCGGGTGACACGGGTCCGCACGCGCCCGGGTCGCAACGGCAGCACGGTCGCCTCCGCGACCAGCCGCGAGCTGCCGGTGCTGCACAGCAGGACGGCCGCCGCGTGCTCGGCGAAACGCGGCCGGTCCGCGGCGGCCATGACGGTCATGCCGCCCATGGAGTGCCCGGCGACCACGGCCCGCTCTCCGGGGGCGAGGGCGGCCTCGAACACGGCGACCAGGTCGTCGGCAAGGGCGGCGGCGCTGTACGCGGCGGCGGCCGGGCTGCGGCCGTGACCGCGCTGGTCGTAGGCGACGACCCGGTGGTCGCGGGACAGCTCCCGTAGCTGTGCGGCCCAGAAGGCGGTGGAACAGGTCCACCCGTGGGAGAGGACGACGGCCGGCGCGCCGTCGGGCCCGTGCACCTCGACGTGCAACCGGGACCCGTCGGCGGAGACGGCGGTCAGTTCACGGCCGGCGACCGGCGGCGCGTACCGCCCGGCGGTGACGTACGGCGGCCGGCTCACGCCGCGCCCTCCCCGGCGGGAGCCGACTCGGCGGCGGTGGCGGGAGCGGCGGCGGTAGCGGTAGCGGCCGAGGCGGTGGCCGGGATCCGCTGGGCCGCCCCCTCCCTCCCCCGTACGCGCACGACCTCGTACTCGGCCAGGTCGACCGTCAACGTCGCGCGCCGGAACTCACCCGTCGTACCCGGCCAGACGGTCGTGTTGCGACCCTGTGCGTCCAGGTACCAGCTGGTGCAGCCGCCGGTGTTCCACACCGTCCGCTCCATCCGCGTCTGCACGTGCCGGTTCCACTGGTTGACGGCGGACGGGCGCGCGGCCAGCGCGGTGCGCCCGCCCCGGCCGCCCCCGCCGAGGAGGGACAGCTGGCGCAGGTAGTCCGCCATGTAGTTCAGCTGGGACTCGATCATCAGGATCATCGAGCTGTTGCCGAGGCCGGTGTTCGGCCCGATGATCGTCATCCAGTTGGGGAAGCCGGCGGCCGTCGCCCCGCGCAGCGCCTGCATCCCGTCCTTCCACGAGTCCGCGAGCGTCTGCCCGTCCGCGCCGACCACCCGGTCGGCGATCGGCATGTCGGTGACGTGGAACCCGGTGCCGAAGATGATCGCGTCGACCTCGGTCTCGGTCCCGTCCGCGGCGACCAGCACCGAGCCCCGCACCTCTTTCAGTCCGGAGGCGACCAGGTCCACATCGGGCCGGGCGAGGGCCGGGTAGTACTCGCTGGACAGCAGGATCCGCTTGCAGCCGATCCGGTACGAGGGCGTCAGCTTGGCCCGCAGCACCGGGTCCTTGATGGAGCGCGCCATATTGGCCTTGGCCAGCGATTCGATGAGCCCGAGCTGGTTCGGCCGCTTGGTGAAGGCGCTGACCTGCAGCTCCCGGATCCCCCACAGCAACCCGCGCCGGGCGGCCTGGGTGAACGGCAGCTGGCGGTGCAGCCGGCGTTCGAGGGAGCTGATCGCCCGGTCGGTGCGCGGCATGACCCACGGAGGGGTGCGCTGGAAGAGGGTCAGGCGGGCCGTCTTCGGGGCGATGGCCGGCACGATCTGGATCGCGGAGGCGCCCGTACCGATCACGGCGACCCGCTTGCCGGTCAGGTCGTAGTCGTGGTCCCAGCGCGCGGAGTGGAACACCTTGCCGGGGAACTCGTCCAGCCCCGGGATCTCCGGCATCTTCGGGTCGGACAGCGGCCCGGTCGCCGACACCACGACGTCGGCGGTGAAGGCGCCCGCCGAGGTGTCGATCTCCCACCGCAGCTCCTCGGTGTCCCAGCGCATCATCAGGACCTCGTGGCCGAAGCGGATGTGCGGGCGCAGCCCGAAGGTGTCGGCGACGTGTTCCAGGTAGGCGCGGATGGCCGGCTGGCCGGAGAAGGTGCGCGGCCAGTCGGGGTTGGGGGCGAAGGAGAAGGAGTAAAGGTGCGAGGGGACGTCGCAGGCGCACCCGGGATAGCTGTTGTCGCGCCAGGTGCCGCCGACGGAGTCGGCCCGCTCCAGGACGACGAAGTCCGTGATCCCCTCGCGCCGCAGCCGCACGGCCGCCCCGAGCCCGCCGAAGCCGGACCCGATCACCACCACCCGTACGTGCTCACGCCCGCGCTCACGCCCGTGCCCGCGCCCGCCCCTGCCGTCCATGCCGCTCATGCCCGCCGCCTCCCGCTTCCGCAGTCCGTCCCAGCCACGTCAAGCCACGCCATCACACACTCGCACCGCAACACTGCCAGCAATCACTGGCACAATCGGGAGAGTAGAGCAGCTCCGTACCCATGGGTAGGGGTCGCGCCCGGAAAGTTACTGCGGGTACGCCCTAGGCTGCGCATGTGGAGACGCGGGGGACGAGGGAGGCGGAGGCGGCCGTGACGCGCGAGTACCGGACGCAGGAGCTGGCGGAGGCCGCGGGCATCCCGGTGCGCACCCTGCGCTTCTACCGCGAGCGCAAGCTGCTCCCGCCGCCCCGCCGCGAGGGCCGGATCGCCTGGTACGACGACCAGCACCTGACCCGGCTGCGCACCATCGCCGCCCTGCTGGAACGCGGTCACACCCTCGGCGGCATCGCGGAACTCACCGCCGCCTTCGAGAAGGGCCGCGACGTCGGCCAGCTCGGCGAGCTGCTCGGGATGGGGTGGACGGACGAGACCCCCGTCCGGCTGTCGCCGCAGGCACTGGCCGACTACTTCGAGGGCGAGGTCACCCCGGAGAACCTGGCGGCCGCCCTCGACCTCGGCTACCTCGCTCCCGACGGCGAGGAGATCGTGCACGTCAGCCGGCGCCTGCTCGACGTCTCCTCCGCCCTGGTCCACGAGGGCGTGCCGCTCGCGGCGGTGCTGGAGACGGGCCGGCGGGTGCGCGAGCACGCGGACGCGCTCGCGGCGCTGTTCACCGAACTGATCTCCGCCCACATCGGGGAGGAGGCCGTCGGCAGGCTGCGCCCGCTGGCCAAGAACGTGGTCGAGGCGGAACTCACGATGGCGATGGACCGCCTCCACCAGAGCCGCCGTCCCGCACCGCCGCGGACCCCGCAGCCGGCCCAGGCGCCTCAGCCACCCCAGACGCCTCAGACGTCTCAGCCACCCCAGACGCCTTAGCCGCCTCAGACGCCTCAGACGCCGAGCTCGTAGACGACCGTCACCGGCGCGTGGTCGGACCACCGCTCCGGGTGCGTCTCGGCCCGCTCGACGAACGCCTTGACGGCCCTGGCTGCCAGCCCGGGCGTCGCGACCTGGAGGTCGATGCGCCAGCCGGCGTCGTTGTCGAAGGCCCGCCCTCGGTAGGACCACCAGGAGTACGGACCCTCCGCGTCGGGGTGCAGCCCGCGCACGACGTCCACGTACCCGGCCTCCGAGTACACCTTCCCGAGCCACTCGCGCTCCTCGGGCAGGAACCCGGCGTTCTTGCGGTTGGTCTTCCAGTTCTTCAGGTCGACCTCCTGGTGGCAGATGTTCCAGTCACCGCACACCACCACCTCCCGGCCGTCGGCGGCGGCCCGGACCTTCAGCGCCTGGAGGTAGGTGTGGAACTCCGCCATGAAGCGGTACTTCTCCTCCTGCTTCTCCGTCCCGGCCTCGCCGGACGGCAGGTACAGGCTGGCCACGGTGACCCCGGGCAGGTCGATCTCGATGTACCGCCCGCTCGCGTCGAACTCGTCACTGCCGAAGCCGACCTGCACCCGTTCAGGTGAGTTCCGCGTATAGAGGGCGACGCCGGCCCGGCCCTTCGCGGCGGCCGGCGCGAACACGGTGTGCCAGCCCTCGGGCTCCCGGGCCTCCACCGGAATCTGTGCTTCCTCCGCCCGTACCTCCTGCAGGCACACGACGTCGGCATCGGATCCGGCGAGCCACTCCACGAAGCCCTTCTTCGCGGCAGCGCGGATCCCATTCACATTCACGGAGGTCACGGTGAGCATCCCAGCACCATAACCGCAGCCTTCCGTACGATGTTCCGATGTCTCACGGGATACACCTGCGCGCCGTACCGTACGACCACCCGGACGCGCTGAAACTCGACGCCCAGGTCCAGCTCGAATACCAGGAGCGCTACGACGGCGAGGGCGACGCCACCTACCTCGACCCGGCGATGTTCCTCCCGCCGTCCGGGCTCTACCTGCTCGCGTACGACGCCTCCGACACCCCGATGGCGAGCGGCGCCTGGCGTGCGCAGGATCACAACGACGAGGGTTACTCGGACGGCGACGCCGAGGTCAAGCGCATGTACGTGATCCCCGAGGCCCGCGGCCTGGGGCTGGCCCGCCGCATCCTGGCCGAGCTGGAGGCCGACGCGACGGCGGCCGGACGCCGGCGGATGGTCCTGGAGACGGGCGACCGGCAGCCGGAGGCGATCGCGCTGTACCTGTCCTCGGGCTACGCGCTGTCGGAGAAGTTCGGCTACTACCGCGACTACGAGTCGAGCCGCTGCATGGCCAAGCTCCTCCCGTCCCCGCACACACCGGCCTGACACCCCCGCCCCCCGGGACCGGGCCCCTGCCCGCCCTTCGGCCGTCAGGGCAAGGGGCCTGGAACGGGTGAATAGCGGGGCGGGAACCCGACTCCGCCCACCACCCCACCCGCACCACCACCCACCGGTGTCCACCACCGCCCGGCACCCACCGGCACCCGACCGCAGCTCCCAGCTCCCAGCTCCCAGCTCCCAACGCCGGCCCCCGCCCCCCTACCGCGGCAGCCACACCGCCCGGTCACTCCCCCACCGCGACGGCCCCCGCCCCCACTCCCCGAAGGGGCTCGCGGCGTGCCGCAGCGCCCCGTACCCCGACTCCGCCTCCCGCAGCCACGGCTCCGCCCCGTACCCCGGTGTCCCGGCACCCGCCCCCGGCACCTCCCGCACCAGCCACGACGCGGTCCCGGCCAGGGAGAACCGCAGCAGCCGGCCGCCCCCTTCGGCCAGCGCCCTGAGGACGCCCGCCGCGACCAGGTACCCCGTCCCGTGGTCCAGCGCCTGCGCCGGCAGCACCCCGGGCACACCGTCCTCCCCGGCACACCGCGCCGCGATCCCGTACCCCGCCTGCACCAGCGAGTCGAACCCCCGCCGCCCGGCCCACGGCCCCCGCCACCCCCATGCGCACAGCTCGGCCACCACCAGCCCTGGCCGCCGCTCCAGCAACTCCTCCCTGCCCAGCCCGAACCGCTCCAGCGCCCCCGGCCGGTACCCCGTCACCACCACGTCGGCCCCGTCGAGCAGCCCCTCCAGCACCGCCCGGTCCTCGGAACGCGCGAGGTCCAGCAGCGCCGACCGCTTCCCGAACCCGGTGTCCGCGTACGCGTCGTCCGCCTCCGGCAGCCCCGGCGCGTCGATGCGCAGCACATCCGCCCCGAGCACGCCGAGCGTGCGGGTGGCGACCGGGCCGGCGATGACCCGGGTCAGGTCCAGCACCCGCACCCCCGCCGCCGGAAGCCGCCCGGGCTCCGCCACGTCCGCCGGCCCCGGCAGCCGTCCGCCGCGCCCGTTTCCCCGTATCCACTCCACCAGCGGCTGCGGCTCCCCGTACTCGGCCGCCACCGCGACCGCCAGCCCGCCCTGCCCGTAGACGAGCTCCTGCGCCTCCACAGCCCCCCGCTCGGCGAGCGCCCCGCGCACCGCGTCCGCGGTCGCGGGCACGCCGAGGGCCCGGACGAGGGCCGCCTCGTGGTGCGGGTAGTTGGCGTGGGTGCGGACCCATCCGTCGGCCGCCCGCCAAAACCCCGACAACGGCGCGAAGCTCACCGGCGCACGCCCCGCAACCCGCAGATGCCGCTCGCTGACGAACGCCGTCGCCACGGCCCCCTCGTCCACCACCACGGGCGCCACGTCCGACGCCGTCCCCCCGGCCCGCACGGCGGCCAGCTCGGCCGCAGCCAGGGCGCACACCCCTACGGTGGCCCGCGCCAGTTCCCGCACGGGAAGCGGCCCTTCCAGACCGCTCGGCCCCCGGTAGCCCACCCGCCCGGCAAGCCCGTCCGCCCCGCCGAGTGCTTCCCATGCTTGCGCCGTGGCGCCGTCCTGGCTCGTCATGCCCCCAGTCTGGCGTGACGGATCCTCGGGGCACAGGCACAGGCGCGGGTCCGGCCGCGGGTCCGGCCGCGGCGGCCCGCGGTCATATGAGGCTGAACTGCTCCCCCGGCGGCCGTGGCCGGAGCACGTCCCGAAGCCGGCTCACGTGCGCACGCCAGGAGGCCCCGTCCGGCCCCTCCCACAGTTCCAGCAGCTCGGACGGCTCGGTCATGACCCGGTCAAGGGCCGCAAGCGCGAGTCCGCGCAGCCCGACGAGGTCGGGAAGGGGCTCATCGGGGGCATAGGCGGAATCGGCCGGCTCACCCCCGGGACATTGCGCGGCGACGAGGGCGGCCGCCGCCACCGCCCGATCGGAGTCGGGCGATTCGAGGTAGTCGTCGCCCGCGGCATCGGCCACCACGGCGAGGACTCCCCGCACGATGCCCTCACGTTCCCCCGGGCCGGCCTCATCGAGGTCACCGCAGAAGTCCGCAGCCGTGTCGTTGTCGAATGGCCCGGCGTCCCACGTTCCCATGTCCTTCTCCCCCCGTCGTGATCTCCTTCCGAAATCCTGGCAGAGGCCACTGACAACGGCCGTGCCATCCCTCACCGGCCATCAGGACCGTTGTCAGTGGGCCCGGTTACGTTCCGTTCATGTCGAACTCGTACACGACGATGTGGACCAACCACCTGTGCCGCCACCTCGAGCGTTCCGGTTACGCCGGCCAACGGCTGACGATGCTGTTCGGCGGGCCGCACCAGTCGCTCCCGAGCTTCCGCAGGGCGGGCGTGCAGCCCGGTGACCGGATCTACCCGGTGCGGGCACTGGGCGCCCGGCTGTACGTGCTGGGCGCCATGGAGGTGTCCCGGATCATCCCCTACGAGGACGCGGGCGCCGCACTCCACGACGACGACTACGCGAAGCTGCTGGACTGGCGGCCGCTGAAGGCCGGCTGCGTCACGGAGGTGGTGACGGGCCCGCCGGGCTCCCCGCTCTCCTTCGGCACGACCGTCGCCCCGGACCTGCTGGAACGGCTGACCTACACCTCCCGCCGACGCGGCGAACGGACCCTGAAGTACGTCGAGGAGGGCCGGCTGATCCGCTCGGTCAGCCTCCACGGCATCTACCGGCTGACACCCGCCTCCGCGACCGAACTGCACCGACTGGTCGGCGGAGCGGCCGCCCCCGCACAGACCCCTCGGCCGGACGGGATCTCGTGACACCTCCGACCGGAGCGGACTACGCGTGGTCCGAGACGCCTTCCCGGACATGGCCGAGGCGAGAACGGCCGGCGGCTGGCCGCCGGCGAGGGATTCGTCCCCGGAAACGCCGAGATCCCGCCCCGCCTTTCGGCGGAACGGGATCTCGTGACGATTCCTGAGAGCTACTCAAGAACTGTCGTCTGTGGACCTGTGGGGATTTGAACCCCAGACCCCCTCGATGCGAACGAGGTGCGCTACCAGACTGCGCCACAGGCCCTTGCGACGTGTGAAACATTAGCATCCCCGCGCCGCTGCTCCAAAACGCGTTCCCGGTCCGCGGCCCGCGGGCCCCGCGCACCGCCGCCGGCGGGGTCCGCGCAGGTCACCCGCCGGGGGCCGGGGACGTCACTCGTTCGCGGCGCGGGGTCGTTCGTCGCTCTCGTACTGGTCGAAGAGCGGGGTGCGCCCGGCGTCGCGGCCTCGCGGGCGCGGGGTGGCCGGGTGGGGCTGCGGGTCCGCCTTGGTCGGGGCGGGGCCCGGCTGGGCGCGCAGGCGCGGGTTCGTGGGCTCGGCGGTGCTCGAACGGGTGGCACTCCAGCCGTCCGGGTTGACGGGCCCGGTGGCGCGCGGTGCGACGGGGGCGGTCACGTACGTCGGCAGCGGGACCGGTACGGGTTCCCAGCTGTCGCCCCGCGCCGGACCGCGCTCACGCTCGCGCTGCTGGTCGACCCACTCGGCGTGGTCGGTCTGCTCGACGAGCGCGCGGCGACCCGCCTCCTGCGGGGACACCGGCGGCGCGGGGTCCGGTTCGGCGCCGTCGGCCGGCTCGGGGCCCTGGTCGCGGCGGCGGGAGCGGCTTTCGCGCAGGGCGCGGGCGGCCGCCTCGGCGCGGCGCCGGTCCATGGTGAACTCGTAGCGCCGGCGTTCCTGGACGCGCAGGTGCACGATGTAGGCGCTCAGCAGCAGCGCCGGCACGGCCGGCGCCCACAGGTAGCGGAGCCCGCCGACGGCCGCGGCGATCGCGCCGCCGCTGAAGGCGAGGAAGAGCAGGGCCGTGGTGCGTCGGCGGCGCGCGAGGACCTGGAGGCGCTGCTGGCGCCGGACCCGTTCGACCCGTTCGACCTCGACGGATCTCGGCTCGGCCCTGGTCGGGGACACGCCGAGGGCCCGGGCGTCGGCGTCCACGGAATTCACCGTTTCCGTCGCCGCTTCCGGGTCCGCGTGGGGCTGGGCCTCCGCCTGGACTTCGCCGCGCTCACGCAGCCCCTTGGCGTAACGCCGCTCCATTCCCGCCCGGCCGGAAAGCAGCCGGATGGCAGTGGAGAAGCGTTCCGTCGGACGCGCTTCGTTCAGCTCGTCCTGCCTCCGGAGCCACATGGGCACCAAGTAGGCGGCCCAGGCCCCGACGATGACTGCGTAGATGAGGCCGCTGCTGCTCACACCCCACACCGTAGAGGGGCGCGGCCGACCGGATCAGCCAATTGGGCCGGTGTGTCGCACGATCCGGCTGATATCACCGACTTTTTTTGTGATTCTTCGGATCGACTTATGGGCGAATCGGCCAACAATTCGAACGCTTTTGCGATTACCGGCTTTACGGAGCGGTCGCCGGGGGCGGGCTTTCCTTCTTCCGCACCCGGTTCCACCGCCGCAGCAGCCCTTCCGGAACCTCCTCCGCGGTGAGCGCGAAGACCAGGTGGTCGCGCCACGCCCCGTCGATATGTAGATAACGCGGCCGCAGCCCCTCCTCCCGGAAGCCCAGCTTCTCCACCACCCGGCGGCTCGGACCGTTCTCCGGGCGGATGCACACCTCCATGCGGTGCAGGCCGACCCTCAGGAAGCAGTGGTCCACCGCGAGCGCGACGGCCGTCGGCATCACCCCGCGGCCCGCCACGTCCCGGTCCACCCAGTAGCCCACATGGGCGGCGCACATCGACCCCCAGGTGACGCCGGCGACCGTCAGCTGGCCGACCAGCCGACCCTGGTACTCGATGACGAAGGGCAGCATCCGGCCCGCGTTCGCCTCCGCACGCAGGTGGCGGACCATCTGCCGATACGTCGGCCGGTGGATCACCGGCCCCCACGGCGCCGGCGGCGGGATCGTGGCCTCCCACGGCCGCAGCCAGTCGCGGTTGCGGCGGTTGACCTCGCGCCAGGCGCGCTGGTCGCGCAGCTTTATCGGCCGCAGCGTGACGTCGCCGTCCGCCAGCACCACCGGCCAGGACGGGCCGTTCAGCTCGGGCTCCCGGCGGCCGCGTCCGGTCTGGGGTGGTCGCCGCCCCGGATCTGGTCGACGGCGTGCGGCAGGATGCGCGCCAGCACCGCGAGGCCGTCCTTCACGCCGCCCGTGGAACCGGGCAGGTTCACGATCAGCGTGCGGCCCGCCACGCCGGCCAGGCCCCGCGACAGAGCGGCGGTCGGCACCCTGGCGAGGCCTTCGGCGCGAATGGCCTGCGGGATGCCCGGGATCTCGTAGTCGAGCACGCGTGCGGTCGCGTCGGGGGTCCGGTCGGTCGGCGAGATGCCGGTGCCGCCCGTGGTGAGGATGACGTCGTACCCGGCGGCCACGCCCTCGCGCAGCGCCTCCTCGACGGGGTCCCCGTCGGGGACGACGCGCGGGCCGTCCACCGTGAAGCCCAGCTTCTCCAGCGCCCCGGCCAGCAGCGGGCCGCCCTTGTCCGCGTACACGCCCTGCGAGGCACGGTTGGAGGCGGTGACCACCAGGCCCCGGAGCTCCGGCGCCCCGGCGGCCGGCGCAGCGGCCTGCCCGGTCGCGGCGGGGACGGGCGGCACGTGGCTGTGGACCTCGCCGCCGCGCGGGGGCGTCACGAACGGCTCCAGTCGCCGGACTTGCCGCCCGTCTTCTCCTCCACCCGGACGTCGGTGATGACCGCGCCCTTGTCGACGGCCTTCACCATGTCGATCACGGTGAGTCCGGCGACGGCGACCGCGGTCAGCGCCTCCATCTCGACGCCGGTGCGGTCGGTGGTCTTGACGGTGGCGAGGATCTCGACGGCGTCGTCGGCGACCTTCAGGTCCACCTTCACCCCGGAGACCGCCAGCGGGTGGCAGAGCGGGATCAGGTCGGGGGTCTTCTTGGCCCCCATGATCCCGGCGATCCGCGCGGTGGCGAGGGCGTCGCCCTTCGGCACGCCCTCGCCGCGCAGCAGCTCGATCACCCGGGACGAGACCAGGACGCGGCCGCTGGCGCGCGCCGTGCGGGTGGTGACGTCTTTTGTCGATACGTCGACCATCCGGGCCGCACCGGCCTCGTCGATGTGCGTCAGCCTGCTCTGCGTACTCATGTCTACGTGCCGCTCCCGCTCCGGGCCCCGAAACGCCGGGGCCTGTGTGATGCAACACGCTACCCGCACCGGGCGGTGCCCAGCCGGGCAGGACCACTGGCCGAACAGGGCCGCCGGCCGGGCGGCCAGGCCGGCCCCCTAGCCGAGCAGTACGACTTCCAGTTCGGTGCCCGGCTCCACCGAGGTGACGTCCTCCGGTACGACGATCAGGGAATCGGCGTGCGCCAGCGCGGCGATCAGGTGCGAGCCCGATCCGCCGACCGGGCTGACCGTGCCCGCGTCGGGGTCGTACTTCCCGCGCAGGAACTGCCGGCGTGCGGCCGGGGAGCCCAGCGGCGCGTCGGCCTTCAGCACGGCCCGCACGCTCGGCCGGCTGACCTGCGACGCCGGCAGCCCCATGAGGGCCCGGATCGCGGGACGCACGAACAGCTCGAAGGACACGTACGAGGACACCGGGTTGCCGGGCAGGGCCAGCAGCGGGGTGTGGTCGGGGCCGACCGTGCCGAAGCCCTGTGGCTTGCCGGGCTGCATCGCGAGCTTGCGGAAGTCCACCCCACCGGCCTGCGGCTCCTCGCCGTCGCCGGTGCCGGCCGCGGTCAGGGCCTCCTTGACCACGTCGTACGCACCGACACTGACCCCGCCCGTGGTGACCAGCAGGTCGGCGCGGATCAGCTGGTCCTCGATGGTGGAGCGCAGCGTGTCGGCGTCGTCGGCGACCGCGCCGACGCGGTAGGCGATGGCGCCGGCGTCGCGGGCGGCGGCGGCCAGGGCGAAGCTGTTGGAGTCGTAGATCGTCCCGGCAGCCAGTGCCTCACCCGGCTGGACCAGCTCGCTGCCGGTGGACAGGACCAC
The DNA here is from genome assembly GCF_042884105.1 of Streptomyces sp. NPDC058157. Lineage (NCBI taxonomy): Bacteria > Bacillati > Actinomycetota > Actinomycetes > Kitasatosporales > Streptomycetaceae > Streptomyces > Streptomyces sp. NPDC058157. The sequence continues at coordinate 42,031 of NZ_JBHVUQ010000013.1, read as the reverse complement.
CACGCGCGGGCGCGGCCGGACCCGCACCGTGCCGCGGCCGATGGCCGCGAGCAGCGCGATCTGCGGCGGGCCGAGTACGGTGCCGGCGGCCAGCGCCAGGTCGCCGGCCTGCACGTCGCTGCCGCGGGCGCGCACGTGCGCGCGCGCCTCGGCCGGGCGGTGGACCCGGACCTCGCCGGCCGCGCCCTCGGGCGCGGCGCTGGCCGGGGTCATGCCGGAGGCGGCGCCGCCGCCCGTGCCGCCGTCGGTCCATTCGACCGGTACGACGGCTTCCGCGCCGGGCGGCAGGGGGGCGCCGGTCATGATGCGGGCGGCCTGGCCGGGGCCGACGGTCGGCAGCTCGCCGCTGCCGGCCGCGACGTCCCCGACGACCGTGAGCACCGCGGGGAACTCCTCGCTCGCGCCCTGGACGTCGGCCGTGCGGACGGCGTACCCGTCCATGGAGCTGTTGTCGAAGGGCGGGAGGGCGACGGGCACGGTGACGTCCTCGACCAGGACGCAGCCCTGGGCGTCGAGCAGCTGGAGCTCGATGGGCTCCAGCGGCCGGACGGCGGCGAGGACGTCCGCGAGGTGCTCGTCCACCGACCACAGGCGGTGGTGGCCGGTGTCCTGCGGTGCTCTGCTGCTCAAGGTGCTACATCTCCTCCGTGACGTAACGGTGAAGCCAGGTGCGGAACTCCGGGCCCAGGTCCTCACGCTCGCAGGCGAGTCGGACGATGGCCCGCAGGTAGTCCCCCCGGTCCCCGGTGTCGTAGCGGCGGCCGCGGAAGACCACGCCGTGCACCGGACCGCCCACGTTCTCGTCGGCGGCCAGCTTCTGCAGGGCGTCGGTGAGCTGGATCTCCCCACCGCGGCCCGGCTCGGTCTCCCGCAGTATGCCGAAGATCGCGGGGTGCAGGACGTAGCGTCCGATGACCGCGTAGTTGCTGGGCGCCTCGGCGGGCTCCGGCTTCTCGACGAGGCCGGTGATGCGGACGACGTCGTCCTCGCCGGTCGTCTCGACGGCGGCGCAGCCGTAGAGGTGGACGTTGGCGGGGTCGACCTCCATCAGGGCGATGACGGTGCCGCCGGTCTTCTCGTGGACCTCGACCATCCGGCGCAGGAGGGGGTCGCGCGGGTCGATGAGGTCGTCGCCGAGGAGGACGGCGAAGGGCTCCTCGCCGACGTGGGGCTCGGCGCACAGCACGGCGTGGCCCAGGCCGCGGGGGTCGCCCTGGCGGACGTAGTGCATGGTGGCGAGGTCGCTGGACTCCTGGACCTTCTTCAGCCGGTCGTCGTCACCCTTGGCGATCAGGGCGGACTCCAGCTCGTAGTTGCGGTCGAAGTGGTCCTCGAGCGCGCGCTTGTTACGTCCTGTGATCATGAGGACGTCGTCGAGTCCGGCCGAAACGGCCTCCTCGACCACGTACTGGATGGCCGGCTTGTCCACGACCGGCAGCATTTCCTTGGGGGTCGCCTTGGTGGCGGGGAGGAACCGGGTACCGAGGCCCGCAGCCGGGATGACGGCCTTCTTGATCACGGGGTGCGACTGAGTCATGGGCAGAACGATAGTGGGTCGCACCGAACACCCGACCAGATTCCGGTAAATAGATCCAACTCTGTCCCGATAGAAAAGGAATTGTGACTCAACTGTGGTAGAGAGCCTGTCCGGAAACCTCCCCTTCCCTCCCGAGAAGGCCGCCCTCCGCAAGGAACTCCTCGCCGCCCGCCGTGCCTTGTCCCCCGAGGCCCGCCGTACGGCGGCCGGCGCCCTCGTCGGCTCGGCGCTGGCACTGCCCGAGCTGGCCGGCGCGCGCACGGTGGCCGCGTACGTGTCCGTCGGCTCGGAGCCGGGCACCCGCGAGCTGCTCGACGCGCTGCGGGATGCCGGGAAGCGGGTGCTGCTGCCCCTGCTGCTGCCGGACAACGATCTCGACTGGGCGGTGTACGAGGGCCCGGGCAGCCTCGCCGAGGCGGCGCATCCGGGGAAGATGCGGCTGCTGGAGCCGTCCGGTCCGGCGCTGGGTCCGCAGGCGGTCACCGGCGCGGACGCGGTGCTGCTGCCCGGGCTGGCGGTGGACCGGCGCGGGATGCGGCTCGGGCGCGGCGGGGGCTCGTACGACCGGGTGCTGGCACGGCTGGAGCGGGCCGGTGCGCATCCGGCGCTGGTGGTGCTCCTCTACGACGAAGAGGTGGTCGCGCGGGTCCCGGAGGAACCGCACGACCACCCCGTCCAGGCGGTCGCCACCCCGTCGGGGGTGGTGCGCTTCAGGCCGTGATCACGGCTTGAGCGTCAGCGTGTCCACTGTCGACTTGTCGACGGCGTCCTTTCCGAACGGCCAGTCCAGCAGTTCGCCCTTGGCCCACATCGTCGTCTGGTCGGTGTAGTTGCTGTCGTAGGCGTGGCCCGAGGCGCCGGTGAGGTTGATCCACCGGGACTTGTCGAGGTCGTTGAGGTTGACGACCATGCGCATCGACGGGACCCAGGTGACGTCGTAACCGCTGGAGGCGTTCCAGCCGGTGGCGTTGACGGTGGCCTCGCCGCCGCCCAGGTTCCACGGGCCGCGGTTGAGGAGCCACTGCATGAAGCCCGGGCCCTCCTTGCCGATGGTCTGGTTCTTCAGCGTGAGCTGGTGCAGCCGGCCCCAGCTCCAGGTCGACTGGTCCTTGCCGAGCTTGGCGGTCAGCTCCCAGCGCGCGTCCTCCATCGCCCGGGCGAACAGCTCGTCGCGGGTCTTGATGGGCTTGTCGTGGACGGTCTTCGGGGTGGCGGTCCACCACGGCGACTTCTCGTCCTTGACCAGGCGGCGGACCACCTCGAACCAGCGGTCGCCGCCGTCCGGCTGCGCGGAGTCGGCGCCGCGGGTGCCGCACTCGCGGACGGTCTTGGCGAGGTCGTCGTTGGGGCCGGTGCCCTCCTCGATGACGTTCATGCAGCTGTCGGTGACGCGCAGCTCCTTCGGCATCTTGTCGCCGAACGCCAGCTTGAGGATGTTGCGCCAGACGGCGTTGAAGTAGGCGGCCGCCGCCGAGTCGTTCTCCTGGGTGTAGTTCCAGCCCTCGAGCAGCTTCTGCGCCGAACGCACGTCCGGGTCGGAGACCGGGATCTTGGCCAGCATCGGGGTCAGCAGCGCGGCGATCTCGCTGCTGTTGTCCATCTGCATGGTGCGCATGTCGTCGGTGGAGATCTTGCCGCTGTCCTTGATCTTCGCCTCGATGAGGTCGTTGATCCGCTGGCTGCGGGCGCCGTAGCCCCAGTCGGTGGTCAGGACGTACGGGTACTTGCCCGCGCCGGTGCCGGACTCGGTGACGGCCTGGTTGGCGGTGACGATGTAGCCGCGCTGCGGGTTGAGCTCCCAGGGCAGCTCGTTCTGCGGGATGTAGCCGGCGCCGCCGTCGCGGCCGCCCTTCCAGGCGTACTTGGGGTCCCAGCCGGGGGCCGGCATGCGGCCGTCGCCCTGGCCGCGGAGCGGGATGCGGCCCGGGGCCTGGTAGCCGATGTTGCCGTTGGGGCCCTTGTTGTCGGCGTAGATCAGGTTCTGGGACGGGACCTCGAAGTCGGCGGCCGCGGCCCGGAAGCCGGCGAAGTCCTTGGCGCGGTCGAGCTTGAAGACGGCGTCCATCGACTTGCCCGGGTCCAGTGCGGTCCAGCGCAGGGCGACGGCGTAGCCGGTGCCGCGGTCGGGGGCCGAGCTGGGGACGGGGGCGCGGGAGCCGACGGTCTCGAGCTCGTCGCTGCGGTCGGAGATCAGCGGTCCGTTGTTGGTGGTGCGGACGGTGATCTTCTTGCTCTTGCCGCCCGCGACCTTGATCTCCTCTTCACGGATGGTGAAGGGGACGACCTTGTTGTCGTAGACGTAGCCCTCGGGACGGACCTGCTCCAGGTAGAGGTCGGTGACGTCGGCGCCGAGGTTGGTCATGCCCCAGGCGATGTCGGCGTTGTGGCCGATGACCACGCCGGGCATGCCGGAGAAGGTGAAGCCGGCGACGTCGTACTGGCACTTGGCCGAGACGGCGCGGCAGTGCAGGCCCATCTGGTACCAGACCGAGGGCAGCTGCGGGGACAGGTGCGGGTCGTTGGCGAGCAGCGGCTTGCCGGTGGTCGTGTACTTGCCGGAGACGACCCAGGAGTTGGAGCCGATGCCGCTGCCGTTGGGGCCGAGGATGGCCGGGATGTCGTCCAGCGTCTTGGACAGGGCGGTCAGCTGCGTGCGCAGGCCGACGGTCGCGCCCTGGGCGCCGGCGTTGTCGGCGAGGCCGGTGGCGGGGTTGGTGCCGCCGTTGGGGGTGGCCTGCGACCCGGTGCCGGTGCCCGTGCCCGTGCCCGTGGTGGAGCCCGTACCCGTGCCGGTGGTGGAGCCGGTGCCGGTCGTTCCCGTGCCGGAGGTGCCGGTCGTGCCGGTGCCCGTCGTGCCCGTGCCGGAGGTGCCCGTCGTGGAGGAGCCGGAGGTGCCCTGGGGCGCGTACTTGCCGCCCGCGACGGTGCCGCCCTCGACGATCGGCTTGTTCCGGTCGAAGGGGTACGCCGGGTAGAGCTCGTCGATCTGCGCCTGCGTGAGCTTGTTCGACATCAGCGAGCGGTCGATCTCGTCCTGCATGTTGCCGCGCAGGTCCCAGGCCATCGCCTTGAGCCAGGCCACCGAGTCGACCGGCGTCCACTTCTCGGGCTTGTAGCCGTCGGTGATCTTCAGGGCGGCGTGCTCGACGGAGAGGTCCTTGCCGGACTTGCCCTTCAGCCACGCGTTGACCCCGTCGGCGTAGGCCTGGAGGTACTTCTTCGTCTCGGGCGAGAGCTTCTTGTCGTACTCCTCCTGCGCGACCTGGCGCCAGCCGAGCGTGCGAAGGAAGGCGTCGGTCTCGACCTGGCCGGAGCCGAACATCTCGGAGAGGCGGCCGGAGGTCATGTGACGGCGTACGTCCATCTCCCAGAACCGGTCCTGCGCGTGGACGAAGCCCTGCGCGCGGAAGAGGTCCTCGTCGTTGTCGGCGTAGAGCTGCGGGATCCCGTGCTCGTCGCGCTTGACGTCGACGGTCCCGGTCAGGCCGGGGACCTTGAGGGAGCCGGTGGTCTGCGGGAACGAAGCGCGCACGGTGTCCACGCTCCAGTACGCGCCGTAGCCGAGGCCCGCCAAGAGCGCCAGGACCAAGACGAGCACGAGCAGGCGTGCGCGTCGTCCCTTCTTCTTGACGGAAGGTCCGGATTCTTTGGCGGGCATCGCTGTCCTTCGAGGGGCAGGGTGGTCCTGGGAGTGCTGGGAGCAACCATAGGCGCAGGACCGCCTCCGTTGATCCGCCAGGGGTCAAGGTCCGTAGGACAGGGGCGAACTGCCGTTTCACAATGTGGGTATCGCGTAAAGAGTCCGTCAAAGATTAGGTAAGGTAACGAAGCACTTGCCGAATACGCCGCCGGTGGAACGTTCCGCCGGGCGCGCTTTGAGGAAAGGGCCGCCCACTGACTGTCCACACGCTCAATGAGCTCCTGCTGGTCTGCTCGCTCGTGCTGCTCGTCGCGGTGGCGGCGGTACGCATCTCTTCACGCAGCGGCCTCCCCAGCCTGCTCATCTACCTCGGCATAGGCATCGCGATAGGCCAGGACGGCATCGGCAACGTCGTATTCGACAACGCCGAGCTGACACAGGTCATCGGTTACGCCGCGCTCGTCGTCATCCTCGCCGAGGGCGGTCTGGGCACGAAGTGGAAAGAGATCAAGCCGGCCCTGCCACAGGCGGTCGTCCTGTCGCTGGTCGGCGTCGCGGTCAGCGTCGGCGTCACCGCGGCCGGCGCGCACTACCTCGTCGGACTCGAATGGCGGCAGTCGCTGCTGATCGGTGCGGTCGTCTCCTCGACCGACGCCGCGGCGGTCTTCTCGGTGCTGCGCAAGGTCCCGCTCCCCTCCCGCGTGACGGGTGTGCTGGAGGCGGAGTCCGGCTTCAACGACGCGCCCGTCGTCATCCTGGTGGTCGCCTTCGCGACGGTCGGGCCGGTGGACAGCTGGTACGTGCTGGTCGGCAAGATCGCGCTGGAGCTGGCGATCGGTGCGGCGATAGGCCTGGCGGTGGGTTTCCTGGGGGCGTACGGGCTGCGGCACGTGGCCCTGCCGGCCTCCGGCCTGTACCCGATCGCGGTGATGGCGATCGCGGTGTCCGCGTACGCGGCCGGCGCGATGGCGCACGGCTCCGGCTTCCTCGCGGTCTACCTGGCGGCGATGGTGCTCGGCAACGCGAAGCTGCCGCACTGGCCGGCCACGCGCGGGTTCGCGGACGGGCTGGGCTGGATCGCGCAGATCGGCATGTTCGTGCTGCTCGGCCTGCTGGTGACGCCGCACGAGCTGGCCGGGGACTTCTGGCCCGCTGTGATCATCGGACTGGTGCTGACGATGGTGGCGCGGCCGCTGGAGGTGTTCGTCAGCCTGCTGCCGTTCCGGGTCGCGTGGCAGGAGCAGGTGCTGATGTCGTGGGCGGGGCTGCGCGGCGCCGTGCCGATCATCCTGGCGACGATCCCGATGGTGACCGGGATCGAGGGCAGCGACCGGGTCTTCAACATCGTCTTCGTGCTGGTCGTCGTCTACACGCTGGTGCAGGGGCCGACCCTGCCGTGGCTGGCGCGGAAGCTGAACCTGCGCGAGACGGGCGAGGCCGCCGCCGACCTGGGCATCGAGTCGGCGCCGCTGGAGAAGCTGCGCGGACACCTGCTGTCGTTCGCGATACCCGAGGCGTCGCGGATGCACGGCGTCGAGGTCGGCGAGCTCCGGCTGCCGGCCGGGGCGTCGGTGACGCTGGTGGTCCGGGACGCGAAGAGTTTCGTGCCGGCGCCGTCGACGGTGCTGCGCCGGGGGGACGAGCTGCTGGTGGTGGCCACGGATCCGGTGCGGGACGCGGCGGAGGCCCGGCTGCGGGCGGTGGCGCGCGGGGGCAAGCTCGCGGGGTGGCTGGGCACCGGTGGCGGAACGTCACTCTAGGTGCCGGAGGGTGGCGGCCAAGGCCGTCCGAACAGCGGTTTTCGGTTAGAGCGTCATTCTAATTGGGCCATTTTCGGTGGCTTGCGCCTGACCTTGCCCCCATTTCGGAGGGTCAGGAATGCGAAGTTCCAGTTAATCGCAGGTGAAGACATGCCTTGTCACCGTAATCACAGGGCGTGGTAGGGGATTCCCCTGTACGATGAAGGCACACCAGATCGAACCAACTCTGCCTGACGCAGAGCTGGCGCGACCGCAAAGCGGCCGTGGCACCCTCCCGCAGTGGGCGCCCAGGTATCACTCGGTTCTGCGCAAGAGGACAGCTCTCGGGGCTCCCACATGTACGGGTACGGCCGCTCACAAAGCGGCCGGCCGTCCGCAGACGGGGACGCTCTACCAGGCAGCGGAAAGGCCAGGCCGTGACATCCGCGGTCACGACCGACAAGTCCGTCCGACCCGGCTACGGGCAGCTCCTGCGCACGCCCGGCGCCCTCTCGTTCGTCCTCCCCGGCTTCGCCGCCCGTCTGCCGTTCGGCATGCTGACCATCAGCATCCTGCTGCTCGTCCAGCACGCCACCGGCTCCTACGGCGACGCGGGCATCGTCTCCGCCGTCACCGGCGTCTCCATGGCGCTGTTCGCCCCGGTCATGGGCAAGCTCACCGACCGCCGCGGCCAGAGCGCCGTCCTCGTGCCGGTCGTCCTCACGCACGCCACCGCCGTCTCCGGTCTGACCGCGCTGGCCCTGCTCGGCGCCCCGCTGTGGGCGCTCGCGCTGGCCGCCGTCCCGGCCGGCGCCTCCGTCCCGCAGGTCGGGCCCATGGTCCGGACCCGCTGGGCGGCCAAGCTGGAGGGCTCCGCGCTGCTGCCGACGGCCGCCGCGTTCGAGTCCGTCACCGACGAGTTCACCTTCGTCGTCGGCCCGGTGCTGGCCACCGCGCTGTGCACCGGCGTCCACCCGGCGGCCGGTCTGGCCACCGAGGCGGCCCTGACGCTGCTCGGCGGGCTGTTCTTCGCCGCGCAGCGCTCCACCGAGCCGAAGACCGCCGCGAAGGCGGCCCACGGCGAGAAGCCCGCCTCGGCCCTGTCCTTCGCCGGCCTGCGCGTCCTGATCGTCGCCTTCCTCGGCATCGGCGCCGTCTTCGGCGGCATGCAGGTGTCCCTGACCGCCTTCGCCGGCGAGATCGGCAACCCCGGCGCCAACGGCCTGCTGTACGGCGTCTTCGCGGCCGGCAACATGATCGCCGGCATCACCATGGGCGCCGTCGCCTGGAAGATCGGTCCGCGCCGCCGCCTGATCCTGGGCTACGTCGGCCTGACCGCCGCCGCCTCGGTCCTGTGGGCCGTGAACTCGGCCGTGCTGATGGGCGCGGTCGGCCTGGTCGTCGGCCTGTGCATCGCCCCGGCGCTGATCACCGGCTACACGATGATCGAGCAGCTGGTTCCGGCCGCCTCGCGTACCGAGGCGTTCACCTGGCTGACCGGCGCGGTCGCCTTCGGGCAGGCCGTCGCCGTGATCGTGGCCGGCCGCCTGACGGACGCGCACGGTTCCTCGTACGGCTTCCTGGTGCCGCTGGCCGCCACCGCGCTGGCGCTGGCCACGCTGCTGGCCCTGCGCGCGAAGCTCGCGCCGAAGGCCCCGAGCCGCATCGTGAACTCCTCCGCGCCGGCCGCCGCCGCGGCGGACCCGGCCGGCCGGGAGCGCGCGACCGAGCGTGGGATCGGTCACCGCACGCCCGTGACGGTGGACTGATCCGCCGGAATACGTCACCATGGAGCGTCGTTAGCACTCATTGAGTCAGAGTGCCAGGAGGAAATTCGTGCCGACCTACCAGTACCAGTGCACCGAGTGCGGTGAGGGCCTTGAGGCCGTGCAGAAGTTCACCGACGAAGCGCTGACCGTGTGCCCGAGCTGCGACGGACGCCTGAAGAAGGTGTTCTCCGCGGTCGGCATCGTGTTCAAGGGCTCCGGTTTCTACCGGAACGACAGCCGTGGCGCGTCGTCGAGCAGCACGCCCGCGTCGAAGTCCTCGTCCGCGTCCTCGTCGTCCACGACGACGTCGACCGCTTCGGCCCCGGCCGCCGCGTCCTCCTCGACCTCTTCGAGCACGGGCGGCAGCTCCAGCTCGGCCGCCTGACCTCTCAGCCTCTTGCGCAAGGCCCCGCTCGCCCTCCTGGGCGGCGGGGCCTTGCGCGTCCCCCGTTAGGGTGGCCGCATGGTGAACGCAGAGATCGGTGTAATCGGCGGGTCGGGCTTCTACTCCTTCCTTGAGGACGTCTCCGAGGTCCAGGTCGAGACCCCCTACGGGCCTCCGAGCGACTCCCTGTACCTGGGCGAGCTGGCCGGCCGGCAGGTGGCGTTCCTGCCGCGGCACGGGCGCAGCCACACCGTCCCGCCACACAAGATCAACTACCGGGCCAACCTGTGGGCGCTGCGTTCGGTCGGCGTACGGCAGGTGCTGGGGCCGTGCGCGGTGGGCGGCCTGCGGGCGGAGTACGGGCCGGGCACGCTGCTGGTCCCGGACCAGCTGGTGGACCGGACGAAGTCCCGCGTGCAGACCTTCTTCGACGGGGAGCCGCTGCCGGACGGGAGCGTCCCGAACGTCGTGCACACCACCTTCGCCGACCCGTACTGCCCGGTGGGGCGCTCGGTGGCGCTCTCGGCGGCGCGCGGGCGGGAGTGGGAGCCGGTGGACGGCGGCACCATGGTCGTCGTCGAGGGCCCGCGGTTCTCGACGCGCGCGGAGTCGCAGTGGCACGCGGCGGCCGGCTGGTCGGTGGTCGGCATGACCGGGCATCCGGAGGCGGTCCTCGCACGTGAGCTGGGGCTCTGCTACACCTCGATGGCGCTGGTGACGGACCTGGACGCGGGTGCCGAGACGGGCGAGGGGGTCTCGCACACCGAGGTCCTGAAGGTGTTCGGCGAGAACGTCAGCCGGCTGCGCGAGGTCCTCTTCGACGCCGTGGCGGCCCTGCCCGCGACCGCTGACCGCGACTGCCTGTGCACCCACGCCCACGACGGCTGGGACCTGGGCATCGAACTGCCGTAGGCGCGCTACAGGCCGACCGGAGCCGCACCGGGGCCGGGGCGCGGAGCCCTCGGTGACCGCGGGCGGCTCCCGGTCGACCTCTGCGGGTGGCCTGCAGGCACCCTGGCGGCTGGGGAAACGATTCCTCCGACGGTGTCACGTTCCGCGAGGCTGTCCTGTCTCCCTGGTGACGGGGTCGAAGGGGCCCCTTTCCGGAAGAGGCCAGCCATGCCGCGCATCTCGCTCACCCCGCCCCGCACCCTCCTGACGCGCCTCGGCGCCTGGTACTCGCGTCGCACCTACGGCAAGGTGCTCGACCCCGGCCAGGCGTACGGGCACAACTCGCGCGTGCTGTTCTCGTACGTCCGGATGGAGCAGCGGGCGGCGAAGTGGAACGAGCTCGACGCGGGGCTGAAGCACCTTGCCGTGATGGCCTGCGCCGCGCGGATCAACTGCTCGTGGTGCATGGACTTCGGCTACTGGGAGGGCCACGAGCTGGGTCTCTCGCCGGAGAAGATCGAGCGGGTGCCTCGGTGGCGGGCGGAGCGGGAGGCGTTCACCGAGCTGGAGCTTCTGGTGATGGAGTACGCGGAGGCGATGACCGAGACGGCGCCGGCGGTCACGGACGAGATGGCGGCCGGACTCGTCGCACGGCTGGGCGAGCCGGCGTTCGTCGAGCTCACCGCGGTGGTCGCGCTCGAGAACTGGCGTTCGCGGGTGAACAGCGCGTTCGGTCTGACCAGCCAGGGGTTCTCGGAGGCCTGCCGGGTGCCGAGCCGGCCCTGAGCGGTCGGGCGGGGGTCCTGCCCCTGTGGGTGAACGGGTTGTCCACAACCTGGGGATCGTCCACAGGCCGGAGCGGAGCCGGGCGTCGGGGCGGATCGTGGGAGGGTCCGGGCACTGGGCCCGGGCACCCAATCCCGAACCCTTCGGTGGTGATCAGCATGTCCGCGTCCTCTCCCGGCCGCCCGGAATCCCCGGCGTCCACGGCTTCCCCCGCGACTTCTCCCACGACTTCTCCCGCGTCCTCTTCCTCCGGCGCCTCGTCGTGTTCCTCCGGCTCCTCCGCCTGCCGGCCTGCGCGCCCCGTGCCTCCGTTCCCGCCGCTGCGCGTGCGCCGGGCCCGGGGGCGGCTCGGCCGTGCCCTGCGCCGCAAGCGGCGGGCGGCTTCGGCCGGGCTGGCCGTGGTGGCGGCCGCTCTGGCCATGGGCGGGGCGGACGCGCAGGCCTCCCGGGGTGCGGCCCCGCCCGAGGTGAAGCCGTCGCCCGCGGCGGTGCGGATGGTGTCGGCTCCCGTGCGCATCGCGGACGCGGCCACGGTACGGCTGCTGCGGCCCGGGGACCGGGTCGACGTGGTGGCGGCGGAACGCACGGGACCGCCGAGGGTGGTGGCGTCGGGGGCCCGGGTGGCCGAAGTCCCGGCGCCGGAGAAGGCGTTGGGGGACGGTGGGGCGCTGGTGGTGCTGTCGGTGCCCCGGGACACCGCGCGGGCCCTGGTGGGGGCCGGAGCAGTGGCACGACTGGCGGTGGCATTGTGCTGATTCGCACTGACGCACAGTCAAGTCGCTCTGAGGTGGGCGCCGATTGGACATGGCGTGCCATCACTGCCGTAGCTTTCGGAACCGTTGGCTCCGTGTACAGCAGTGACGAAGAGAGGCTCAGTCGTGAGCGAGAAGAAGAAGGAGAGCGTCCTGGCGGGCTTCAAGGCCTTCCTGATGCGCGGCAACGTGGTGGACCTGGCCGTGGCCGTGGTGATCGGCGCCGCGTTCACGAACATCGTGAACTCGATCGTGAAGGGCATCATCAGCCCGCTTGTGGGCGCCATCGGCACCAAAAACCTGGATGTCTACACCTCGTGCCTGAAGGCACCTTGTGGGGTGGACGCCAAGGGCGAGCCGACCGGCGTCAACATCATGTGGGGCTCGGTCCTGAACGCGACGCTCAGCTTCCTGATCACCGCCGCCGTCGTCTACTTCCTGATGGTCCTGCCGATGGCGAAGTACCTGTCCCGGCAGGAGGAGCGCCGCAAGGCCAAGGAAGGCGTCAGGGAGACCATCGAGATCACCGAGCTCGAGGTCCTCAAGGAGATCCGGGACACCCTGGTCTCGCAGCGCAACGGGCACGGCGAGAACACCAGGACTCCGGGGGCGCGCGACGCGGTCTGACCGCCGCGGCGGATCAGATGTGGTGCGGGGGCTTCTCGTCCAGGAAGCGGGCGAGGTCGGCCGCGCTTCCGCCGGCGGGCGGCCGTTCGCCCCAGCCCCGGTCGGTGTCGTCCGAGGACTGCTGGTCGAGCGGGTCGTCGAAGACCAGCTTCGGCCTGGGCCTCTGGGTCGGGGTGGGCTCGGGCTTCGCCCCGGCTGCGGGGTCGGGGGACTGCGGGTCGGAGGCGGGGGCGGTGCTCATGGCTCAAGGGTACGGCCGCCCCGGCCCCGGGCCCCGGCCTGGAACGGGGCTCCGGCCCGGGCCCCGGCCGCGGCCTTGGCCCCGGCCCGGGTCAGCTGGGGGCTTCCGCGCCCTTGCGGGCGTAGAACCACCAGCAGACCGCGAGGCAGGTCGCGTAGAAGCCGATGAACATCCACAGCGCGTTGGTGACGGCGGTGGCCGCGAACATGGCGGGGATGAAGAAGAAGCCGTAGGCGGCGATGGCGGACGAGAAGCCGGTGACGGCACCCGCTTCCATCTCCGACTGCTTCAGCGCGGCTGCCTGCGCCTCGGGGCCCTGGCCCTCGGCCTGGCGCATGTGTTGCTCCCGGAAGATCACCGGAATCTGCCGGAACGTGGATCCGTTGCCCAGTCCCGAGAAGGCGAAGGCCACCAGGAAGCCGGCGAAGAACGCCCAGAAATTGCCCTGGTCCCCGCCGGACGGCAGGGCGAAGATCACCACGATCAGGGCGGCCGCCATACCGACGAACGACAGCATGGTCACCCTGGCGCCACCGATCCGGTCGGAGAGCCAGCCACCCGCCCAGCGCATCAGCGCGCCGATGAAGGGGCCGATCCAGGCGTAGGTGGTCGCCTGGTATCCCTGCGCCTCGAAGTTGTTCTTGATGAGCAGGGGCAGACCGGCGGCGAACCCGATGAAGGAGCCGAAGGTGCCGACGTAGAGCCAGGTCATCAGCCAGTTGTGCTTGCGCGTGAAGATGACCTTCTGCTGGCTGAAGGGGGCCGCGGCCACCTTGAGGTCGTTCATCAGGAACCAGGCGAGCAGGGCCATGACGACCAGGAGCGGCACCCAGAGGAAGGCTCCGTTCTGGAGCCAGATGTCCGTGTTCTTCTTCGCGTCGTGCTGCGGTCCGCCCGCCGGCGGGCCCAGCACGGCGGCGGTGATCACCAGGGGCGCGACCAGTTGGACGACGCTCACGCCGAGGTTTCCGAGGCCGCCGTTGAGGCCGTTGGCGCTGCCCTTCTCGCGCTTGGGGAAGAAGAAGCCGATGTTGGCCATGGAGGAGGCGAAGTTGGCTCCTCCGATGCCGCAGACGGCGGCGATGAGCGCGAGTTCCCAGTAGGGGGTTCCGGTGTCCTGGAGCGCGAAGCCCAGCCAGAGCATGGGGGCGACCAGGACGAGCGTGCTGAAGGCGGTGAACTTCCGCTCGCCGAAGATGGGGCCGATGAAGGTGTACAGGATCCGGAAGGTGCCGCCGGTGATGCCGGGGATGGCGGTCAGCCAGAACAGCTGCGACTTGGAGAAGCCGAAGCCGACGTCGTTCAGCTTGACCACGGTGACCGACCAGACCTGCCAGACCACGAAGCCGAGCATCAGCGCCGGGATGGAGATCCAGAGGTTGCGCTGGGCGACCCTGCGGCCGGTGGACTGCCAGAAGCCGTCGTCCTCCGGGCGCCAGTCCCCGATGACGGCACCCGGCTTGTAGGTCTCCTTGCGGTGGGAGCGGACCGCGGACGGGGTGGGCGTCGGAAGGGACATGGTCATCGGTCCTTCGGGTCGAGGAGCCACAGGGCGATCACGACGAGGAAGGACAGGATCAGGAATCCCGCTCCCCACCAGGCGGTGGCCGTGTTGCCCTTCATCCATTCGTTGACGGTCACGGTCAGCGCCCAGAGCTGCCCGATGACGACGGTGAGGGCGAGGACGAGACGGGCGTTGAGCTTGGAGGAACGCTCGGGTTCCTGTTCGGTGCCGGCGCCGGGACCGGGGCCCGTGCGCCGGATCCGCGGGTCGCCGTAGCCGCTGGTGGGGCGGATCTGCGGGTACCGCTCGTGCACGGGGCGGTTCAGCCGGGGCTGGGCACTTCCCGGGTGGTATGCGGGCCGTGGGGGCAGCTGTGGGTCGCTCATGTCCGCCTGCTCTCGGTGGCGCGGGCCGTGCCGGGGCAGCCCAGGCGCCGTGCTGCCTCGGGGCGGGAGTCGCCGAACTGCCGGCAAAGGGCTTCCTTGGCGGTCTCTCCCGACCGGGCGGTGGCGATGGCCCAGACGCTGCCGTCGGCGCGTTCGGTGAGGAAGATCCTGGGGAGGGGGCGGGGCGGCGGTCCGGCGGTGACCTCGCCCGTGCGGGCGTCGAAGACGCCTTCGTGGCAGGGGCAGTACAGCTCGCCGTCGGGGCCGCGGTCCTCTCGCCACAGGACGGCGCAGGCCAGGTGGGTACAGACCGCGGAGTAGCCGACGAGGCTTCCGTCGGCGAGCCGGACGGCGAGGGCGCGGTCCTCGTCTCCGGGGAAGCGGAAGGCGACGGACTGGCCGGGGGCGAGTGCGTCGGTGACCTTCTTGGCTTCGGGCAGGTGCTGGCTGTCGCCGTGCCGGTGGAGGATGCCGGCGGCCACGCCGACTCCGCCGATGGCGAGGCCGCCGGAGACGGTGGCGACGATGCGCAGGTAGTCACGGCGGGTGGTCAGGGAGTCGGCGCTGATCCGTTCACGCAGCTGCGCTGCGGCGGCGTCCCCGTCGGCGTCGCCGGGGCCCTGGCCGGGTTGTGGCGCCGGCTGTTCGGTCACGCTCATCGCACATCCACCCCATTGACTTCGACGACGGGCAGGCCGCCGGGGACGGGCCACTGGACCTTGTCGGCGGGTACGACCATGGCCACGCCGGTGGATACGACGACGTCGCCGAAGGCGAAGGAGTCGGCGACCTGGACGCCGGGGCGCTCGGCACGGAGTTCTTCGAGGGTTCCGTAGAAGAGGGCGCCGGTCGGGCAGACGGTGGCGCACATGGGGGCCAGGCCGTAGGCGGTGCGGTCGTAGCAGAGGTTGCACTTCATCTGGAGCTTCGCCTGCAGGTCGATCTTCGGGACGCCGAAGGGGCAGGCGTTGACGCAGTTGGCGCAGCCGATGCAGCGGGTGGTGTCGGCCTGCTGGACGACGCCGTCGGCGGTCACCAGGATCGCGTCCGCGGGGCAGACCTCGGCGCAGGGGGCGACCGGGTCCTCGCAGTGCATGCAGACGGTGGGCAGGGAGGCGACGGACTGGCCGGGGTCGCTGTAGTCGAGGTGGATCATCGACTTGCCGCGGTGAGAGTCGCATTCGCGGCAGGCGGAGACGCAGGCCTGGCATCCGATACAGCGGCCCGGGTCGATGAAGATCGTGCGGCCCATCATGGCGGCGTCAGCTCCTCTCCGCGGTGCCACGGCCCTGCGGGGACGTGGGCGGCAGGGGGTCGGTGCGGGAGGCCTGGGCCTCCGGGTAGGACTGGTGGCCGGGCGGCGTGGGGGGTGCGGGGACGTCGTCGACGCGTTCGGCCGACTCGATGCGGGCGGCGCAGACCTTGTACTCGGGGATCTTCGAGCGGGGGTCGAGGGCGTCGATGGTCAGAGCGTTCGCGGCGGTGGGGACCGGCCAGTGGTAGGGGATGAAGACGGTGTCGGGGCGGATGGCCTCGGTGACGAGGGCGGGGAACACCTCGCTGCCGCGGCGGGTGATCACCCTCACGGGGTCGCCGTTGTGGAAGCCGTGGCACGGGTGGACTTCGACCCAGGGGCGTGGTGTCTGTTCGACGAGGGCTCCGAGGCGGCGGGTCTGGTTGCCGGAGAGGAAGTGCGCGACGGTGCGGCCGGTGGTGAGGGAGAGGGGGAATTCCTCGGTGTAGGCGTCCATGGGCGGGTGCCATTCCACGACCTGCAGGTGGATCTTGCCGTCGGGGTGGTAGGTCCGGCCGTCCTCGAAGAGGCGTGGGGTGCCGGGGTGGTCGGTGGTGGGGCAGGGCCAGGCGATGCCGCCGGTGGCGTCCAGGCGGTCGTAGGTGATGCCGTAGTAGTCGTTGACGGTGCCCGCGGAGGCGATGCGCAGTTCTTCGAACACCTCGCGGGAGCCGGGGAAGTCGAAGTGGTCGCCCGCGCCGAGGCGGCGGGCGAGTTCGCAGATGACCCAGGTGTCGGTGCGGACGCCCGCGGGGGGTTCCTGGGCCTTGTTGTGCTTGACGACGCGGGCTTCGGCGTTGGCCATGACGCCTTCGTCCTCGGCCCAGGTGGTGACGGGGAACACGACGTGGGCGTTCGCGGCGGTCTCGGAGAGGAAGAAGTCGAACTGGGCGTGGAATTCGGCGGTGTCGTAGCCGGCCTTGACCACGGCGTAGTTGGGGAGGGAGACGAACGGGTTGTTGCAGATGCCGATGAGGCCGCGGATCTCCTTGCGCTGCATCTGCCAGACCATCTCCATCATGGAGGTCCCGGCACCGGGGAGTTCGGACTCCTCGATGCCCCAGATGCGGCAGATCTGTGCGCGGTGTTCGGGGTTGGTGATGGAGCGGCCGCCGGGGAGCAGGTCGGACTTCTGGCCGTGCTCGCGGCCGCCTTGTCCGTTGCCCTGGCCGGTGATGGTGCCGTAGCCGGCGCCGGGTTTGCCGATGTTGCCGGTGGCGACGCACAGGTTGATGACGGTCAGGCAGTTCTCGACGCCCTGGGAGTGGTGTTCGATGCCGCGGGCGTGCCAGGCCATGGCCTTTCCGGCGGTCGCGAAGGCGCGGGCGACCTGGGTGATCTGTGTGGCGGGGATGCCGCAGATCTCGGCCGCGCGGGCGGGCGGGTAGTCGGCGACGGTCTTCTTGACCTCGTCCCAGCCGGTGGTGTGTGCGGCGAGATAGGTGTCGTCGGTGAGCCCTTCGGCGACGATCACGTGCAGGACGGAGTTGAAGAACGCGGCGTCCGTGCCCGGTTTCAGGGCGACGTGGATGTCCGCGGTGCGGGCGATGGCCGTCTCACGGGGGTCGACGACGATGAGGGTGGCGCCGCGGTCGCGTGCGCCCCACAGGTACTGGGTCATCACGGGGAAGCACTCGCCGACGTTCGACCCGGCGATGAGCAGGCAGTCGGTGAGCAGGATGTCGGAGAAGGGGTTGCCGGCGCGGTCGATGCCGAAGGCGAGTTTGTTGGCGCCTGCGGCGCTGACCATGCAGAGGCGGCCGTTGTAGTCGACGTGTTTGGTCTTGAGGGCGACGCGGGCGAACTTGCCGACGAGGTAGGTCTTCTCGGAGAACAGGCTGGCGCCGCCGAGCAGGCCGAAGGCGTCGTTGCCGTGGGCGTTCTGGATGCGGCGGATCTCGGAGACGGTGAAGTCGAGGGCCTCGTCCCAGGAGGCTTCTCTGAACTCCTCGTCGCGGGAGCGGCGCATCAGGGGGGCGGTCAGCCGGTCGGGGTGGTTGACCTGCTGGTAGGCGTTGAGGCCCTTGGGGCACATCCGCATCCGGTTGATGTCGTGGTTGCGGGGTTCGACTCCGAAGACCTTGCCGCCGTGGTCGACGCGCAGGTACATGCCGCACTGGACGCCGCAGAAGCAGCAGTGGGTGGGGACGAGGGTTTCGCCGGTCTGGTCGGCGTGCCAGCGGTCGGCGGGGAGGCCGCCGGCGTCGCGGAAGTTGCGGGTGCCGGGCGGGGCGATGGCCGGGTCGAGGGGCAGGGGGGTCCGCTTCGCGGGGTCCGTCGCGGTCACTTGAAGCCTTTCTTGACGTGGGTCAGGTAGGCGTTGCCGCGCAGGATCCGCTTGCAGCGGGGGCAGTACTCGACGAAGGCGTTGAAGTCGAGGCGGAGGTCGCGCATGGTGCCGCGCAGGTTCTCGACGTACGGGGTGGTGTCGATGGGTTCGCCGCAGCGCTTACAGGCGAAGATCTGGTCGTCTTGGCGGGCGGTGTATTTGAACAGCTGCATGCCGACGGCGGCCGGCCGCTGGACGATGTGGAAGAACTTGCCGAAGGGGATGTAGATGAGGGTGAAGACGACCGACACCATGTGGAGGATGCCGAGGAACTCGTAGCCTCCGCCGTGCAGGAAGATCGACGAGAAGGTGAGCAGGAGTCCTGTCACCGAGATCACGATGAGGCAGATCAGCGGCAGCAGGTCGTAGGCGAACCGCTGGCCGGTGATGGCGCCGCGGTCCTTCATGCGGCGCCACAGGAAGTAGCCGGCTCCGGGGATGACGAGGACGGCGGCGATGTCCAGGCCGTGGAACATCAGCCAGCCGAGGATGTTCAGGGAGTTGAAGCCGAGGACCTTGATGCCCCAGATGCGCATCTCGTAGCCGGGGCCCGAGCCGCTGCCCGAGGTGAAGGTGAACCAGCCCCAGGTGAGGGGGAAGGTGATCGCGGCGGCGAGCAGGCAGCCCCAGAAGATCAGCTGGTGGGCGGCCCAGCGGGAGCGGGAACGGGCGCCGAGGAACTTCTGGAAGCCGAGGTAGGTGGCGATCATCCGGGGCAGGGCGGTGGGCGCCTTCTTGAAGTTGGCGGCTGAGAAGAAGCTGCCGAAGCCCTTCTTGAAGAGGCGGCGCGCTCCGGGTGCGGAGACCCAGACGGTGTACCGGTAGGCCACGCCGAAGGCCAGGAAGACGGTGGCGACGGCGTAGGGCAGCAGGGCGGAGTCGAAGTCCCGCAGGAGCCGGCTGCCGAGCACGATCGCGATGACGAGCAGAGCGGATACGGCTGCGCCGGCCAGGGTGGCCCGTGCGGTGACGGAGCGGCCGGCCGGCGGCGGGGGCTCGGGCGCGCCGGGGGGTGGCGGCGGGGCTGCGGCGCGTACTTCTGTGGGCTCGGACACAGCACCACGCTAGGTGGTCTGGACCGTTTTAGCCCGTTATGCGGACTTTATGATTGCTCCGGACGGGTCATATGGCGTGCAGTCCGCGGGCTGCGAAGACCGCCTTGGCCTCGGCCACCTGTCCGGCGGTGGGCGAGGGCGTGTCGTGGAGGGTGAAGGGCATGCCCAGGGCGTCCCACTTGCCCTCCCCCAGCTTGTGGAAGGGCAGTACGTCGACCCTCGAGACGTTTCCGAGGCCGGCGGCGAACGCGGCGACGCCGTCGACGTTGTCGCGGGCGTCGGTGAGGCCGGGCACCAGTACGAACCGCAGGTGCACCTCCTTGCCGAGGGCGGCGAGGCGGCGGGCGAAGTCGAGGGTGGGTTCGAGCGGGCGGCCGGTGAGGTGCCGGTAGGTGTCGCGGTCCCAGGACTTGATGTCGAGCAGCACGAGGTCCACGTCGCGCAGCAGCGCGTCGGTGGCGCGGGCGCCGAGGAAGCCGGAGGTGTCGAGGGCGGTGTGGAGGCCGAGCTCGTGCTTCATGCGGTGCAGGAGTTCACCGGTGAAGACGGGCTGGAGCAGCGGTTCGCCGCCGGAGATGGTGGCGCCGCCGCCGGAGGCGGAGATGAAGCGGGTGTATTTGCGGGCTTCGGCGATGACGTCGTCGGCGGAGGTGCGCGTGCCGCCGCGCATGCGCATGGTGTCGGGGTTGTGGCAGTAGAGGCAGGTCAGCGGGCAGCCGGCGAGGAAGGTCACGAAGCGGGTACCGGGTCCGTCGACGCCGGTGGAGAGGTCCCAGGAGTGCACGGAGCCCTCGCTGGGGCGTTGCGTCACGGCGGCTGCCGGGGTGCGGCCGCAGCTGGCGGGCGGCGCGGCGGCGGCCGCGGCGGGGCCGACGGGGAGGCTCGTACCGAAGAGGACGGTCATGGCGGGTGCTCCAGACGTGTTCCGGTGGCCGGTGGAGGTGGGGGGTCGTCGGCGGGGTGTCGGCGGGGCGTTCGGCCCGAGGTCCTGGGGGCCCGGGGCCCGCCGGCCGGTGGGGCCCGCGGGTCGGGGGGGGGGGCGGGTGGTC
>NZ_JBHVUQ010000013.1:0-22037 GCF_042884105.1 Streptomyces sp. NPDC058157 | reverse complement strand
GCCGTGGAGGTGGTGGGTCCTGGTCCGGCGGGCTAACCCGCCGGTGCGGGTGACGCGCTGGTGGCGATGGGTGGCCGGGTCCGCCGTCGGGGTCGGGGTGGTGGGGGGGGTGGCGGGGGGGCGTGCGGCCGGTGGCCCGGGGGGCCGGGGGCCCGCGGGCCGGTGGGGCCGGCGGGTCGTGGGTGGGGGCGGGTGGTCAGAGGGAGCCGTGGAAGGTGCGGTTCAGGACGTCGAGCTGCTGGTCGCGGGTGAGGCGGACGAAGTTGACCGCGTAGCCGCTGACGCGGATGGTCAGCTGCGGGTACTTCTCCGGGTGCTCCATGGCGTCCATGAGGGTGTCGCGGTTCAGGACGTTGACGTTCATGTGGAAGCCGTCGACCGCCATGTAGCCGTCGAGGACGCCGGCGAGGTTGCGGATCCGCTCCTCGGGGGTGCGGCCGAGGCCGTCGGGGGTGACCGTGTTGGTGAGGGAGATGCCGTCCTCGGCGTCCTCGTAGGGGAGCTTGGCGACGGACAGCGCCGAGGTGACGTAGCCGTGGGTGTCGCGGCCGTTCATGGGGTTGGCGCCCGGGGAGAACGGCTCGCCGGCGCGGCGGCCGTCGGGGGTGTTGCCGGTCTTCTTGCCGTAGACCACGTTCGAGGTGATGGTCAGGACGGACTGGGTGTGTTCGGCGCCGCGGTACGTCTCGTGCTTGCGGACCTTGCGCATGAACTCCTCGACCAGGCGGACGGCGATGGCGTCGACACGGTCGTCGTTGTTGCCGTAGGCCGGGTAGTCGCCTTCGACGAGGTAGTCGGTGGCGAGGCCGGTTTCGTCGCGTACGGGGGTCACCTTGGCGTGCTTGATGGCGGACAGGGAGTCGGCGGCGACCGAGAGGCCGGCGATGCCGCAGGCCATGGTGCGGCGGACGTCGCGGTCGTGGAGGGCCATCTCGATGCGCTCGTAGGCGTACCGGTCGTGCATGTAGTGGATGACGTTCAGGGCGTGGACGTAGGTCTGGGCGAGCCATTCCAGCTGTTCGTCGAACCGCTCCATGACCTCGTCGTAGTCGAGGACGCCGGGGGTCGGGGCGGCGGTCCGCGGGCCGACCTGGGCGCCGGACAGCTCGTCGCGGCCGCCGTTGACGGCGTAGAGGAGGGTCTTGGCGAGGTTCACGCGGGCGCCGAAGAACTGCATCTGCTTGCCGACCGGCATCGCCGACACGCAGCAGGCGATGGCGGTGTCGTCGCCGAAGCGGGGGCGCATCAGCTCGTCGGACTCGTACTGGACGGAGGAGGTGTCGATGGAGACGCGGGCGCAGAACTCCTTGAAGCCCTGGGGCAGGCGGGGTGACCAGAAGACGGTCATGTTCGGCTCGGGGGCGGGGCCGAGGTTGTAGAGGGTCTGCAGGTAGCGGAAGGAGGTGCGGGTGACGAGCGGGCGGCCGTCCTCGCCCATGCCGGCGATGGACTCGGTGACCCAGGTGGGGTCGCCGGAGAACAGCGCGTCGTACTCCGGGGTGCGCAGGAAGCGGACGATGCGGAGCTTGATGATGAAGTCGTCGACGAGTTCCTGCGCCGCTTCCTCGGTGAGGACGCCGGACTCGATGTCGCGCTGTAGGTATATGTCGACAAAGGTGGAGGTGCGGCCGAGCGACATGGCTGCGCCGTTCTGTTCCTTCACGGCGGCCAGGTAGGCGAAGTACAGCCACTGGATGGCCTCGCGGCCGGTGGCGGCAGGGCCGGAGATGTCGTGGCCGTAGGAGGCGGCCATCGCCTTGAGTTCGGCGAGGGCGCGGATCTGCTCGGCGAGTTCCTCGCGCAGCCGGATGGTCTCCTCCAGCGAACGACCGCCCGCGGGGAGGGCGTTCAGCTCGTCCTTCTCCTCCTTCTTGGCGGCGAGGAGCCGGTCGACGCCGTAGAGGGCGACGCGGCGGTAGTCGCCGATGATGCGGCCGCGGCCGTAGGCGTCGGGGAGGCCGGTGATCACGCCGGCCTTGCGGGCGGCGCGGATCTCGGGGGTGTAGGCATCGAAGACGCCGGCGTTGTGGGTCTTGCGGTATTCGGTGAAGACCTTCGCCAGTTCCGGGGAGACCGGGTAGCCGTAGGTGTCCAGAGCGCCGGCGACCATGCGCCAGCCGCCGTTCGGCATGATGGCGCGCTTGAGGGGGGCGTCCGTCTGGAGGCCGACGATCAGGTCCTTGTCGCGGTCGACGTAGCCGGGGGCGTGGGAGGTGATCGTCGACGGGATGTCGTGGGCGATGTCGTAGACGCCCTTCTCGCGTTCCTGGGGGAACTTGTCGGTGAGGGACTTCCAGACGGCGGTGGTGCGTTCGGTGGGGCCGGCGAGGAAGGAGTCGTCCCCCTCGTACGGGGTGTAGTTCTGCTGGATGAAGTCGCGGACGTCGACGGCGTCGCGCCACAGTCCGCCCTTGAAGCCGTCCCAGGCTCCGGTGTGCATCGTGGTTTCCGCAGGGGTGGCAGTCATGGCCGGCACCTTCCGAGTCGCCTCTTCGCTTGTCTCCATTGCACGCCTTTTGATCGATCATTTGGGGCCGCGATGGTCCCGACTCCGGGCCCGAAGGTCCTGCGGGCGGACGTCCCGCTTGCTTCGACATCAGGTCTGAGCTGGGATTTCCGGAGGGGCCCAAAGTCCCTCGTGCGCTTGTGAAAGCTTTCACAAATATCCGCGCGGGGCGCCCGAAAAGCCGATGATCCGATTTGTCGGCGCCCCTGTGGATATCGCGGCACCCCTCCCCGGCGGCCCCGCGCAGCATGGAGACGTGGGAGCGGGGCCGGCGCGGAAGGGAGCGCGGGTCAGCTGGGGGCTTCTGCGCCGGGCCGGGCGTAGAACCACCAGGCCACGACCACACAGCTCGCGTAGAAGCCCACGAATCCCCACATCGCACTGGTCACGGCGAAGTTGGCGAACATCGCCGGGATGAAGAAGAACCCGTAGGCGGCGATCCCCGCGGTGAAGCCGGTCACCGCGCCGGACTCGATCTCCGCCTGCTTGAGGGCCGCCGCGTACTGCGGGGTGCCCTCCGTCAGCCCCTTCAGGTGCCGGCTCCGGAAGATCACCGGGATCTGCCGGAAGGTCGAGCCGTTACCGACGCCGGAGAAGAAGAACGCAGCCAGGAAGCAGAGGAAGAAGCCATGGAAATCACCCGTCGCCGAACCGCCGGGCAGGAAGTGGATCACGCCGATGATCGAGGCGCCCATGCCCACGAAGGACAGGATCGTCACCCGCGCCCCGCCCAGCCGGTCGGCGATCCAGCCGCCCGCCCAGCGGGCCAGCGCGCCCAGCGCCGGGCCCATCCAGGCGTAGGTGGCCACCGAGTAGGCCGGGAAGGTGGTCTTGATGAGCAGCGGCAGCGCCGCGGCGAAGCCGATGAAGGAGCCGAAGGTGCCGACGTAGAGCCAGGTCATCAGCCAGTTGTGCTTGCGCCGGAAGATGATCTTCTGCTGGCTGAAGGGGGTGGAGGCGACCTTGAGGTCGTTCTGCCCGAACCAGGCGACCGCCGCCAGCACGACCACGACGGGGACCCATACGAAGGCCGCGTTCTGGAGGTAGATCTCCGAACCGTTCGCCTTCTTCTGGCCCGCGCCGATCGCCAGCACCGACGAGGTGATCAGGATCGGCGTCAGCAGCTGGACGACCGAGACGCCCAGGTTGCCGAGGCCGCCGTTGATTCCGGTCGCGTTGCCCTTCTCCCGCTTGGGGTAGAAGAAGCCGATGTTGGCGAGCGAGGAGGAGAAGTTCGCGCCACCGATGCCGCAGAGCGCGGCGATCGCGACCATCGTGGAGTAGGAGGTGTCCGGGTCCTGCACGGCGAAGCCGAGCCACAGCAGCGGGACGATCAGCACCAGCGTCGAGAGGGCCGTGAAGCGGCGCTGCCCGACCATCGGGCCGAGGAAGGTGTAGAAGATCCGGGCGGTGCCGCCGGTGATGCCCGGGACGGCGGTCAGCCAGAACAGCTGCGACTGGGTGTAGCCGAAGCCGACGTCCTTCAGGTTGGTCGCCGTGATGCTCCAGACCTGCCAGACCACGAAGGCCACCAGGAGCGCCGGCACCGCGATCCACAGGTTGCGGGTGGCCACCTTCCTGCCCGTGGACTGCCAGAAGGACGGATCCTCGGGCGTCCACTGGGTGATGGTGCGGCCCGGGCGGTACTGCGCCGGGTCGGCCAGTACCTCCGGCGCTTGCTGGGTTGCCGTGCTCATGGCGTCGTCCTGACGGTCGAGAAGGGTCGTGACCCTTCCAGGCTCCGCCCGCGGGGGTGGCGGGCGGCAGGGGCGAACGTCGTGCGGGCGGCGGGACAAGGTCCCGGCGCGGGAGGTGCGTTGGTCGGTCCGTCGCCGCCCGCGTCCGCCCGGGGTACCCGGGGGCCGCGGGCCGCGCGCCTCGGCTGCCGGGCGGCCGGGCCCTGGTCTGCTGGGCGGTATGACGTACGTACCTATGACCGCCCGCAGCCGCGTCGAGGACCACCGGACCGCGACGACCCTGGAGCTTTTCTTCGACCTCTGCTTCGTCGTCGCGATCGCGCAGGCCGGCCAGCGGCTGGTGCACGCGCTGGCGGAGGGGCATCCGGGCAGCGCGGTGGCCGGCTACGGCTTCGTCTTCTTCGGCGTGTGGTGGGCGTGGATGAACTTCACGTGGTTCGCGTCCGCCTACGACTGCGACGACGTGCCCTACCGGGTCACGACGCTGGTGCAGATCGCCGGGGTGCTCGTCTACGCGGCCGGGGTGAGCCGGGCCTTCGACGCCAACGACTGGACGGTGGCCGTCATCGGCTACCTGATCATGCGGGTGGCGCTGACGGCGCAGTGGCTGCGGGCGGCGGCCGGGGAGAGCGGGGCGGCCCGGACCGCGGCGCTGAAGTACGCCGCCGGGCTGCTGCTGTGCCAGGCGGGGTGGGTGGCGCTGCTGTTCGCGCCGGACGGCTGGAAGCGCTGGCTGTTCCTGGTGCTGGTGGTGGCGGAGCTGCTGGTGCCGGTGGTGGCCGAGAGCGGGCACCAGACGCCGTGGCACGCCCACCACATCGCGGAGCGGTACGGCCTGTTCACCATCATCGTGCTGGGCGAGACGATCGCCGCGAGCACGGTGGCGGTGAAGTCGGCGATCGACGAGCACGAGGCGCTGGGCGTGCTGCTGCCGATCGCGGCGGGCGGGCTGCTGATCGTCTTCGCCGCGTGGTGGATCTACTTCGCGGTGCCGATGCACGAGCGGCTGAACTCCAACCGGGAGGCGATCCCGTGGGGCTACGGCCATCTGCTGATCTTCGCGTCGGGTGCGGCGATCGGGGCGGGGATCGAGGTGGCGGTGGAGCACGCGGTCGGCAAGGCGCACATCTCCCAGGTGGCGGCGAACGCGGCCGTGACCGTGCCGGCGGCGGTGTTCCTGCTGATGGTGTGGCTGCTGCACTCGCGGCACTTCAAGAACGGTGCCGCCCAGCAGCTGGTGCTGCCGGTCTGTGCGGTGGCGATCCTCGCCTGTACCTGGGCGGGTTCGTACGCGGTGCTGTACGCGGGGCTGGTCGCGACGGCGGCGGTGGTGGTGGGGACGGCCCTCTCGGCGCGTACGGCGGAGGCCGCCGCCTGAGGCCGCGGCGCCGGGGCCGTCACCCGGGCGGCGCCGCCACCGTTCTCCAGCGCAGGACGCCACGCGACGGGCGACAGCAGAGAGGCACCTCGGATGACACTCCCCTCACAGAGACTCGGATCCGGCCCCGGTGGGGAACTGGCCGAGCCGGGCTTCTGGCAGCGGCCGCCCGCGGACCGTCTCGCGGCCTTCGCCCGGCTGCGCGCCCTGGACGCCCCCGTGTTCGTCCCGGAGGGCGGCGGCCGGGGTGGTCACTGGGCCCTCGTGCGGCATGCGGACGTGCAGGAGGCCAGTCGGCTGCCGAAGGTGTTCGCGAGTGCCCCGGGGGTGACGACGCCGGAGCCGGCGCGCTGGGTGCGGGCCCTGTTCGGGGACTCGATGGTCAATCTGGACGGCCCGGACCACGCGCAGTTGCGGAAGATCGTGCAGCGGGCGTTCACGCCGCGGCTGCTGGCGGCGGCGGAGGAGGACATCCACGCGGTCGCGGCCGAGATCGTGGACGACGTCCTGGAGCGGCGGCCCGACGAGTTCGTCTCGGCGGTGTCCTCCCGGCTGCCCCTGGAGGTCATCTGCAACATGATGGGGATCCCGGAGCGCTACCGGGCGGAGATCGCCGACCGGGTCAACCACGCCTCGGAGAACATCGGGGTGGAGCGAGGGCTGGCGTCGCGGCTGCGGATGCCGGGGCGGGGGCTGCGGGCGCTGGCGCGGATGCAGCGGATGGTGGCGGGCATCGGCCGGGAGCGCCGCCGCAACCCGTCCGACGACCTGATCTCGGCGCTGGTCTGCGCGAACGTGGACGGGCAGGCCCTCGGCGCCCGGCAGTTGGGGGCCTTCTTCAGCCTGCTGATGGTGGCGGGGGTGGAGACCACCCGCAACGCCATCACGCACGGGCTGACCCTGCTGACCGACTTCCCCGACCAACGGGACCTGCTGCTGTCGGACTTCGAGAAGTACGCGGACGGGGCGGTGGACGAGATGATCCGGCACTCGACGCCGATCATCCAGTTCCGCCGGACGGTGACGGCGGAACACACCCTGGGCGGGCACGCGTTCGGGCCGGGGGACAAGGTGGTGCTGTACTACGCCTCAGCCAACCGCGACGAGGCGGTCTTCCCCGACCCGGACCGCTTCGACATCACCCGCTCGCCCAATCCCCATCTGGGCTTCGGCGGCGGGGGCCCCCACTTCTGCCTGGGGGCGCACCTGGCCCGGGTGGAGATGAAGGCCCTGTTCCGCGAGCTGCTGACCCGGCCCGTGGGTCTGAGGGCGGTGGGGCTGCCCGATCTGGCGGGGTCCAACTTCGACAACCGGGTCCGTTCGCTGCGGTTCGCCTTCGAAACCCCCTGACCGCAGGGGCCCGGGAACCGGAGCGGCCCGGAACCGCAGGGGCCCCTGGGAAAGGGGCCGGCCGCCGGGCAGGCTGGGAGCCCGGCGGCCGGAGCGCGGCGAGCGCCGCCGCGGCTACTTCTGCAGGGTCTGCACCGCGAGGACGCAGTGGGCGCTGCTGGTCAGCACCGCCTCGTCCCCGGCGAAGCCCTGGAGCAGCTCCGGCGTGACCACCTGGCCGGGGACGGCCTCGGGCCAGGCGCGGGTGGCGAACAGGAAGTAGGCCTGCCCGCTCTCGTTGGCCGCGGCGACCCACTCGGGCGGCGCGGTGCAGGTGGCGTTGAGGCCGGGCATGGTCAGGGCGATCTGGTCGTCGGCCAGCAGGATCTGCACGGGGAAGGTGCGCGGGTTGCGCGTTCCGTCGATGACCACGTCGCCGATCTGCAGGCCGATCTCCTCCAGCAGCCCGCGGGCGGCCGCCTCGCCGCCCTCGCGGCCCTGCGGGCCGTCGCCGAGGGTGTAGGCGATGAGGTACGGGACGTCGTGGCCCTCGGAGGGGTCACCGATCCAGGCGAGGACGGAAAGGGTGCCGAGCAGGGAGCGGTCCGTTTCGGCTTGCGTTGAAGTCATGCGCCGCACCTTAGTGCTCTCCCGCCCGGGCCTTTCACGGCCTTTCACCCGGGCGGGCTACACCGCCCAGAATCCCCCTCCGGAATTCGGCCGCATGTTCGCGTCCTGGTACTGGAGCCGCACAATGCGCTGGTTTTCCGGAATTTCGAACACCACCCATCCTTCGGCCCGCTCGCCGACCGCCAGGGAATCGAAGACGAGCGGTTTGCCGGTGGTCAGTTCCCCGGTGCGCACCACCGGGTAGCGCTTGCCCGCGCCGTCGTACGCCCACATGCGCCCGAGTGCCCCGTACGAGGCCCCGCCGACGTTGACGAAGGACATCGAGGCGGCCACCCAGCGCTTGCCGGCGGGCGGCGCGTAGTTGGGCTCGACACTGACCGCGGGGTCCACGAACGCGCCGAGCACGACCTGGAGGTGTCGACCCACCGCCTGCCCTTGCACCCGTACGGAGTCACCCACATGGGCATCCTTCGCGGCGCCCGCCGCGGCCGCCCGGTCCGGGGCGACGGGCTCCTCGTCGGCGCCGGGCACGCCGTCGTCCACCGGGACGGCGGGGGCCGCGGCCGGGGCGGCCGCCGCCCCCTCGGGGGCGCTCTGGCAGGCGGTGGCGGTCAGCAGCAGGGCGGGCAGGAGCACGGCGGCGGCGAGGACGGTGGCGGTCTGACGCATACGGGGACCCCTTCGGGGATCTACGGAAGGGAAGGCGGCGTTTGCCGGCGATATCTTTCGGCCAGTCTCACGCGCCCGAGCGGGGAATTGCACACACCGACACGAGCGCGCGGAGCGAGTTGGCCGCCGACTGCCAGCACAATGCGTTCCGGCGGAATCCCGCCATCCCCACCCACCCGGAGGAAAAATGCGCACCCCCGCCCGCCGAATGGCCCTGACCGCCTTCTCCGCCCTGGCCGCCAGCACCCTCTTCGCCACCCCCGCCCTGGCCACCGTTTTCCACCAGGGAATTTCCCTGAGGTCGCAGGCCCACATCAACCGGCAGGGCGAGGTCGTCCTTTCCGGCACCTACCACTGCGAGCTCTCCCCGACCTCGGGGTCGGTCCAGATCAAGGCCACCGTCGCCCAGGAGGGCAGCCGGCTGAGCATCGGCGCCGGCGAGGTGTTCTGCGACGGCCGGGAGCACCACTGGAAGGCCGTGAGCCCGCTGACGGCCGGCCTGCACGAGGGCCCGGCGCGCGCCGTCGCGGAGCTCCAGGAGATCCACATGAACGGGCTGATGCCGCGCGCGCTGAGCACGGTCGCGGAGGACCGGCAGGACATCGAGGTGGTCGTCGACCACCGCTAGCGGCGGGTGGCAGGCCGGCGGGGGCCGGTAGCCGCCGCTACCGGCACTCCGGCGCGACGCCCGTCATCGACATGAACGCGACCGTCTGGCATCCGGGCCCGCCGTGCGGCCGCCCGGTCGTCCAGTCCGCGACCGCGTGCCCCCCGGCCGCCAGGAGCAGCACCAGGAGCGTTATCACGATGCCCGTGACGGTGCCCCTGCTCAGGCGGCGCACGGCTCGTTCCGACGGCCGCGCGGAAGACCACGCTTCGGTTTCATGGCCGAATCATGACTCCGCTCCCCGCACCCCACAACCCGGGGTGACCGTCCGGTCACGGAACCCTGTGCTCACCCCGTGCCGCGCGGGGCTCCGCCCGCGTCGAACTCGCACCACACGGCCTTGCCGTCGCCCCGGGACTCCACCCCCCAGTGCGTGGCCAGCGCGTCCACCAGCAGCAGCCCCCGGCCCGTGGTGGCCGCCTCGCCGGGGGTGCGCCGGCGCGGCCACACGCTGGAGCGGTCCTTGACCCACAGCCGGATCCTCCGCACCGGCTCCGGCAGCACCTCCATGGTCAGCACCGCCCCGCCGTCGGTGTGCAGCAGCGCGTTGACCAGCAGTTCCCCCGCCGCCAGTTCGACGTCGTCGGCCAGTTCGCCCATGCCCCAGTCGCGCAGGGCCTGCCGCAGGGCGTAGCGGGCCTCGGAGAGGCCCTCGGGGTCGGCCTGGTGGACGTACTGGTGGATCCGGGGAGCGCGGTGCGTGCCCGGGTCGGGGGCGCGCCGCAGGACGAGCAGGGCGACGTCGTCGCCGGAGCCCCAGCGCTCCCACAGCCGGTCGGAGAGGTGGTCGGCGAGCTCCCCCGGGCCCTGCGGCCCGCTGCGCACGGCCTGGGCCAGGGCGTCCATGCCGGCGGTGATGGTGGAGCCGGGCTCCTCGACGAGGCCGTCGGTGCACAGGACGAGCGTCTCGCCGGGCACCAGGTCCAGCCGGGTCTCGGGGAAGTCCTCCTCCCCGAACGCCGAGGCCAGTCCCAGCGGCAGGCCGCCGCGCACGTTGGGCCAGCCGGTACGGCCGTCCGTGTGCCGGATCAGCGGGCCGAGGTGGCCCGCGCGGACCGCCCGTACGCCGCCGGTCTCCAGGTCCACCTGGGCGTACATGCAGGTGGCGAAGCGTTCGGTGTCCAGTTCGGCGAGGAAGCGGGAGGCCCTGGCCAGGACGGTGGACGGGGGGTGCCCCTCGCCGGCGTAGGCGCGCAGGGCGATGCGCAGCTGGCCCATGATGGCCGCGGCGTGCGTGTCGTGGCCCTGTACGTCGCCCACCACGATGCCGACGCGGTCGCGCGGCAGGGAGATGACGTCGTACCAGTCCCCGCCGACCTCCCGTCCGCTCCACGCGGAGTGGTAGCGGACGGCGATCTCCCCGCCGGTGATCTCGGGGATGCGGCGCGGGAGCATGGAGGCCTGCAGGCCGGTGGCGAACTCGCGCTCCTGGTCGAAGAGGAGGGCCCGCTGGAGGGACTGGGCGACGATGCCGGCCAGGCCCAGGCACAGGTTCTGCTCCTCGGGGCTGAACTCGGTGCGCCGCCGGTAGAACAGCACGAGCCCGCCGATGGCCCGGGCCTGGGCGATCAGCGGCAGGTAGGCGGCGGCGTCGAAGCGGATGCGGCGCAGGTAGTCGGCCAGCAGGGGGAACTCGTCGGCGAGGGCGGTCAGCGAGGTGACGAAGCGCGCCTGGCGGGTGATCACGGCCTGCGACAGGGGCAGGGAGCCGTCCAGCCGGGTGAACTTGCGTTCGTCGAGGATCTCCAGGGACTCCCCGCTCAGCGCGATGATCTTGATGGCTTCGTTCTCGACGAGCCCCAGGGCCAGCCCGTCCGCCCCGAGCCGCTCCAGGGCGCCCGCGCCGGTGAGGGCGGCCGTGACGTCGTCGACGGTCACGGCCCGCGACAGGGCCTCGGTGGTGCGCTGGACGATGGCCGCCTGCTGGATGCGGGCGTTCTCCAGTTTCCGCAGCACCGTCGCGTGGGCCAGCTCCGCGGTGGCGTCGCGGACGATGCCGACGATCCGCAGGGCCCTGCCGTCGGCGTCGCGCAGGACCCGGCCCTGGGTGTGCGTCCACTGGTCGCGGCCGTCGCGCCGGCGGACGGTGAAGTACGAGCCGTAGGTCTCCCCGCCGCCGCCGAGCACTCCGTCCACGGTGTCCTGGAGGCGGGCCGAGTCGTCGGCCGGGATGCGCAGGCCGAGGCCCCGGGGGGTGTGGTCGAACTCGTCGGGCTCCAGGTCGAAGACCGACAGCCCGGCCTCGTCCAGGACGAGGGTGCCGCTGTCCAGGTCCCATTCGAAGCTGCCCATGCCGTTGAGCGCGAGCCGCTCCCCGGGGCCCGTCAGGGGCCGGGGCGCGTCCCGGCCCCCGCCGTCCCGCTCCGCCGCTGCCACCAGAGACACACCACCTAACGGCCGGGCCAGCACGGCTGCGAGATCAGCCGCTCCCACTCCTCGTCAGGATGCCCCGGAAGGGTGCGCCCGGCCTCCCGCCAGCGCTTGACGAGGGAGAGGTAGATCTCCGCCGGGTCGCCGGCCCCCGCCCCGGCCGGCCCGTGCGGGCCGGTCCCGCGGTACGGCGCCGCGGCGTACGGTCCGGAGCCGTGGCGGCCTCCCCCGTACGCCCCGTGCTGCTGACCCTGCCCGTACGGCTTGCCCGTGGCCCCCGACGGGGGCTGCTCTCCCCGGCTGGCGGGGATGCGCACCCAGCCACGGCCGCCCTGTGCTCGCTCCGCGTCCATCGCGGACCCCTCTCAGGTGGATCTCAGCGTAGCTACGTCTCCGGATGCCCGGCGGACGCCCGGACCGGCCGGACCCCGCGCGCCGAGGCGTTTGCGGACTCCCTTCACCAGTCTCCCCGCCGTGAAGCCCGCGCCGTGCACGAATCGCATGGAAGGTCCGAATGAGGGAGCCGTCAGCAGCCCCGCGAAGAACAGTCCCGGCCAGGACGACTCGAAACCGGGGCTCAGCTCCGGGGCGTCCCCCTCCCCCACGGTCGCCAGCGCGCCCCGCAGCCCCGCGTCGAGGAGGTCCAGCCGGGCGAGGCGCGGGGTGAAGCCGGTGGCGGCGATGACGTGCGCGGTGTCCAGGACGACGGACTCCCCCGCGGCCGTGGTCAGCCCGAGCCGGGTCCGCCCGCCCACCGCCACCGCCCGGTGCAGCCGGTGCCCCATGAGCGCGGGCACCCGCCGCTCGAAGCGGTCCCGCAGCCACCAGGCCCCGGCCGGCCCCAGGGCCGTGGCGGCGATCCGCTCCCGCGTCGGCGCGGGCAGCCCGCGCACCGCCCAGGGCAGCTCCGACCACACCCAGCTCCGCCAGCCGGTGCCGAGCCCGCTGTGCGGGTCGCGCAGGGCCCGCAGCACCGGCCGCCGCAGCGGCTGCGGGACGGTGTTCCAGTTCAGCCGGGAGCGCCGGGCCACCAGGCAGGGCCGGGCCCCCGACTCGGCCAGCAGGGCGGCGGTCTCCAGCGCGGCCTGCCCGGCGCCGAGGACGGCCACGTCCTGCCCGGCGAAGCGGGACAGGTCGCGGTGGCCGCTGCTGTGCGAGTAGTGGGCCGGGGGCAGGTCGCGCAGGGCCTCGGGGTAGTGGGTGAACGGCATCACCCCGACGGCGAGGGCCACGGTGCGGGCGCGCAGCGGCGGGCCCCCGGCGGTGCTGACCCGGAAGCCGTCGCCCTCGGGGGCGACCTCGGTGACGGTGGCCTCCTCCACCTCCGGCAGGCCGGCGTGGCGGGCGAACCAGAGCCCGTACGCGCTGAAGGTGCCGATGGGCAGCGGGCTGCCGTGCTCCGCGACGAGGCCCCGGGTGGCGCAGTACTCGGCGAGGGTGTGGCGGCCGCCGGGGGCGGAGAGGTTGGAGGACCAGGGCTCGGACTTGAGGTACATGCCCTCAGGCATGTGGTCCCGCCAGGAGGCCATGGGCCGGCCCAGCACCCGTACGCCGAGCCCGGCCGCCGCCGCGTGCGCGGCGATCGACAGCCCGTACGGGCCCGCGCCGACCACCA
This sequence comes from Streptomyces sp. NPDC058157, assembly GCF_042884105.1. Classification (NCBI taxonomy): domain Bacteria; kingdom Bacillati; phylum Actinomycetota; class Actinomycetes; order Kitasatosporales; family Streptomycetaceae; genus Streptomyces; species Streptomyces sp. NPDC058157. The sequence continues at coordinate 9,176 of NZ_JBHVUQ010000013.1, read as the reverse complement.
CGAGATCGTCCATCCGCCTCACGGCCGCTCCTCTTCCTCCAGCACGATCACCGCCACGCCACCGCGTGACGGCCCGTCACCAGGTCACCGGAGCACCGTCACCCCGGCGTGCACCACCACGTCCCGGGGCCGGAAGGCACCCGTCACCCGGTCGCCGGGGCACCCGTGGCCCCGGTCACCGCGACACCAGCTCGTCCGGTTCCGCCGACGCCTCCGGGGACCCCGGGGGCGCGGGCACCCCGGGGGCGCCCTGCCGGGTCACCGCCGGGCCGGCCTCCGGGAGGCCGTCCGCGCGCGGCCGCCCGCCGCCGCGCCGGCTCGGGGTCCGCACGGCGCGGACGGTGCGCCGCCCCTGCGCCGGGACGCCGCGCAGGAGGCGCAGGCCCTTGCCCAGGCCCCGGCCCAGGAAGGCGCAGAGCATGGCCAGGAACGGCGCGGGGTCGTCGGCGGCGAACCAGGCCGCCTCCGTCCGCCCGTCCCCGTCCCGTTCCCCGTTCCCGTTCTCGCATCCGCCCCCGCCCCCCAGCCGCGGCAGCGAGCGCCCGCGCAGCGACGCCAGCAGGGCGTAGTTCTCCGCCACGAAGACCCGTCCCGGACCGCCCGCGGGCTCCGGGACCCGCTGCCCCGTCAGGTCCAGGTACATCGCCTGGACCACGTCGAGTCCCGCGTCGTCCGCGAACAGCCGGAACTGCGCCCCCGGCCGCGGGTTGAAGTCCACCAGCCGGGCCGCCCCGCGCTCGTCGCGGCGGAAGTCGAGGTCCAGGATCCCCTGGTAGCCGAGCCGTTCGGCGAGCCGCAGCCCCGCCTCCTCCACCGCCGGGTCGGCCAGCCACCGCCCCACCGCCGTCAGCCCCGCCCGGACCGGCCACGCCAGCTCCTTGCGGCCCGACCCGGCCAGCAGCGGCCGCCCGCCCCGCCCGAAGGCCCCGTGGAAGAACCAGTCGGTGTCGGGCCCCGCGGGCAGGAAGCGCTGGAGCAGCAGCGGGCTCCCTGCCTCGGTGGAGCGCGCGTACAGCTCCCGCGCCCCGGCGGCGCTGTCCACCAGCGTGGTGCTGCGCAGCCCGCTCCCGGCCGGCAGCAGCCAGGGCCGGCTCCACTTGGCCACCACCGGCAGCCCCAGCGTCCACGCGGCCCGGGCCGCCTCGGCCCCGCTCTGCGGGACGACCGTCTCCGGGTGCGGGACGTCCCAGCGGGCGCACAGCCGCGACAGCTCCGCCTTGTCCGCCACCCGGGCGGGCAGGTCGTCCGGCTGATGGGGGATCCGGAAACGATCCGTCAGCATCGGGGCCACCCGCGACACGGCGATGGCGCTCAGGTCGTCCATGGCGACGAGCACGGCAGGCCGGCCGATCCGCTCCGACACCCCGACCAGGCACTCCAGGAGCACCTCGGGCGCCTCCGGGTCGAGTCCGCCGGCCGGTCCGGGGTGCGTGGCGCGCAGGTACCGCGAGCGGCTCACGGGACCTCCTCCGGCCTCGACGACGGCATGGACCTCCACGCCCCGGCGGCCGAGGGATCTGGCGGCGCCCAGGGTTCCGTGGTGGAACGGGTTGCGATCGAGTCTGAGCAGAACTGCGGGCACATGGCCGTCGAACGCGTACATACAAACGGACTTTCACCTAGTCGGACCAAGCGGGAGGGATGCGCAGCTGCGAATGGCCTAGGCGGCGGCCACCTGACAGGCCGTTCGTCAGATGTGATGTCTAACGTCTGTGGCAAGCACACCGGTTCGGCAGAGCTCGGGAGACGACATGCCCAGACCACACCACCGCCTGGTGAGCACCTGCGTCGGTACGGTCACGGCCGGGCTGCTCGCCACCGGCGCCGCGCTCGCGGCGCCGCCGCCGGACGACGACCCGGCCCAGGGCTCCGACACCGCGTTCGGCGCCTATCTCGACTACGGGCCGGCCGGCGTCGCCCGCATCCCCTCCCTGTCGCGCTGGCTGGGCGGCCGGGAGATCCGGGTCGGGCACACCTACCTGCCCGGCGACTCCTGGGCCGGCATCGAGGGCCGCGTCCCGTTCCTGGAGGACTGGGCGCGCTGGCGCCGGGCCGAGGACGACCGGATGTTCGTCCTCAACGTGCCCATGCAGGCCCGCAACGAGGGCCGGGTGCCCGACTGGCAGGTGGCCCAGCTGATCCGGGCGGGCGCGCGGGGCGAGTACGACCGGCACTTCCGCGCGCTGGCCGAGCGGCTGGTGGAACTGGGCGTCCCGGACACCGTGATCGTGCTCGGCTGGGAGATGAACGGCACCACGTACACGCACCGCTGCGGCCCCGACCCGGAGCACTGGAAGGCGTACTGGAACCGCGTCGTCAACACGATGCGCTCCGTACCCGGACAGCGCTTCAAGTTCGATTTCACCCCCAACCGGGGGACCGACGCGATCCCGTGGACCGAGTGCTACCCGGGCGACGACGTGGTCGACGTCATCGGCATGGATTCGTACGACCAGGGCCCGGGCCGGACCTTCGACGACCACGTCACGCAGCCGTACGGGCTCCAGCAGCACGTCGACTTCGCGAAAGCACACGGCAAGCGGATCTCGTACCCGGAGTGGGGGCTGTTCCGCAACGGGGACAACCCGGAGTACGTGCGGCGCATGCTCCGGTGGATCGAGCAGCACCACCCGCTCTACCACACCATCACCGACTACTGCCCGCACGGCGTCTGGCAGTGCAAGCAGAACCCGAAGTCCTCCAAGGCCTTCCGCGACGCACTGACCGACCAGGGCCCGGTCGTGGTCCCGACCCCCGTGGTGCCGACCCCGGTGGTGCCCACGCCCGTGGTCCCGACCCCGGTGGTCCCGACGCCCGTCGTACCCACCCCGGTCGTCCCGACCCCGCAGGTCCCCACTCCGCAGGTCCCGACCCCCCAGGTCCCGACCCCCCAGGTCCCGACGCCCACCCCGACCCCCGTCCGCCCGGAACCCGAGGCGTCCCCGTCCCCGTCCCCGTCCCCGACCCCGACTCCGACCCCGGTCGCACCCGAGCCGCAGCCCCTGCCCACCCGGCCCTCCCCGTCCGCGTCCCAGCCGCCGAAGCCGCAGCCCAAGCCGCAGCCGAAGCCCGAACCGAAGCCGCAGCCCCAGCAGCCCGTCAACAGCAAGCAGTGGTGCCTGCCGCTCGACTTCGGCGACTGGTTCTCGAAGCTGATGGGCAAGCAGCAGGTCTGCATCACCTTCGGCGGCTGGGGCGGGGACTCCGGCTTCTGGCCCTTCTAGCCGGGTCATCGCACCCGCAGTTCGTTCAGCCGCGCCCGCCAGTCCCGGGCGGCCGGCAGCGCCTCGCGCAGCGCCCCCACCGCCCGCTCGCGCCCCGTGACCTGCGACGCGTGCAGTCGCATCAGGGGCGCGAGCGCGTGCGTGGCCAGCAGCAGGCGCTGGTTGACGACCGTCTCCGGACGCCAGTGGTTCTTGTACGGCTCGTTGCCGCGCAGGAAGCTCACCACCGGCCGGCCCTCCTCCAGCGCCCGCCCGGCCTCGTAGCGCAGCAGCAGCGTCGCCACGTCGACCTTCCGCTCCCGCAGGCCCGGGTCCGCCCCGTACAGGTAGCCGCCGCTCAGCGCGGCGGACAGCAGCGTGACGTTGGACGCCACCACCTTCCCGTCCAGCCGGAACTCCGTCAGCCGGCCCTCCCCCGCCCGCACCATCCGCCGGGTGGCCCGGGTCAGGTGCTCGGCGAAGCGGGGCCGCAGGTGCTCGGGAGTCACCCCGCGGCCGCGCCACTGCTTCTCGTGCAGCCGCAGCAGGGTCCGTACGGCCTGCGGCACCTCCGGCTCGGTGACCTCGTGCTCCTCGATCCCGGCGGCGTCGGTCTTGCGCAGCTTGGCCCGCACCCGCTGGGCGCCGGAGGCCGGCATCCGCTTGACGAGCTGGTCGAAGGGGAGCGCGGGCAGCTCCATGCAGGTGGAGTCGGTCAGCCGGCTCGACACCCCCGGCCAGGCCTCGAACACGGCGTCGGCGGCCGCCCCGGGCCGTACCTCGCGCAGGTCGACCACGGCGCTGCGGGCGGCCCGGTGCAGCCCCTGCGCCAGGGCGGGTACGACCTGCCCGGCGTGCTCCCGCGCCACGAGCACGTCGAAGTAGTCGGTGATCGGCCCGCCCAGCGGGACCAGCCGCGGCAGCGGCCGGTGCACGAGCATCAGGGCGGCCGCCCCGACGAGCTCCTGCCCGCGCCGCACGAGCAGGATCCGCAGCCGCCCGTCCTTGCCGTAGGACAGCCACCACGAGTGCAGCCAGGCGTGGCTCTGGAAGGGGGTGGCGGTCGGACATTCCCGGACCAGCCGGTTCCAGGACTCCTCCAGCGCCGCGAACTGCCGGGAGTCCCGGCACAGCGTCACCGTCAGGGCCCCGGTGGAGCCCCGCGTCATCGCACGGACTCCTTCTCCTTGGTCTCGGAACGCTCGGAGCGCTCGGAACGCTCGGAGTGCTCGGAGTGCTCGCCCTGGGCGGGCAGGGAGGCGTACTCCTCCGCCACCGGGCGTGCCGCAGCCTCCTGCTCCTCGGGCCGGCGGCGGCCGGGCCGGGCCAGCAGCCACAGCCCGCCGAGCAGCCCGCCGGCGCACAGTCCGACGGCGGCGCTGATCGCGGCGGACGGGGAGGCGGGCTCGGCCGGCGCGACGGCCTGGCTGAACAGGAGCAGCTGCACGCCGGTGTTCTTGGCGGCCTGGTTGCTGCTCAGCGAGAGGGCGTCGGCGACGGCGTTGGCGATGTCGGCGGCCTCGGAGGGGCTCTTGGAGGTGCCGGTGATCGCGATCATCGGGGAGTCGGGGGAGGTCTCGGCGCGGACCTGCGTGCGCAGCTGCTGGGCGCCGATGCCCGCGCGGGGCTGGGCGTAGGCGAGGGTGGAGCTGCTGGTGGCGATGCGGCCGTAGGCCTGGGCGAAGCCCTGGGCGGTGGCCGGCTCGGTGGTCTCGTTCGGCACGGCGACGACGTAGCTGGTGGCCGCGTAGTCGGGCGCCTTGAGCACCCCGTACGCGCCGCCCGCGGCCAGCCCGAGGAGCGCGCAGGCGGGCAGCGGCCACCAGGCGGGCGGCGGCAGGAGCCTGCGCTTCCTGCCGGACCGGTGGTCGGACTTCTTCTGGTCGGCGGTGTCGGTCATGAGGGTGCTCGCTTTCCATGTGGAGGGGTCGAGGGATGGACGGTGGAGAGGAGTGCGGAGGCGGGGGGGAAGGAGGGTCAGCCGCTCCCCGGGCCGGGCGCCGCCAGCGCGAGGCCGTAGACGTCGAGCAGCCGCTCCGCGCTCCGGGCGATGTCGTAGCGCCGCACCACCGGCGGCGCCGGCAGCCGGCGTGCGCCCGCCTCCATGTGCCCGCGCAGCGCGCCGACCAGCTCGTCGGTGCCGGTGCCGATCCGCCGCGCCCCCGGCGCCTGCGCCGCGGGGAGGTCGTCGACGGCGGGGCAGGTGACGTGCAGCACGGGCAGCCCGGCCGCGAGCGCCTCGATCACGGCCAGCCCGAACGCCTCCTCCCGCGACGGGGACACGAACACGTCCATGGCGGCCAGCAGCGCGGCGATCCCCGGGGTGCGCCCGTCGGGCCCGTCGCCCAGCGGGTCCCGCTCCCCCAGCAGGTGGATCCGGGACTGCGCGCCGAGCTCGGCGGCCAGGCTGCGCAGCGCGGCCCGCTCCGGCCCGTCCCCGGCCAGCAGCAGGTGCGCCCCGGGTAGCGCGGCGACGGCCCGGACGAGGACGTCGAACCGCTTGCCCGGGACCAGCCGGCCGACCCCGCCGACCACGAAGGCCCGCTCGGGCAGCCCGGTCCGGGCGCGGGTGGCGCGGCGGACGCCCTCGTCGAAGCGGAAGCGGGCGGCCTCGATCCCGTTCGGGACGACGTGGACCCGGGCGGCCGGCACCCCCCAGCCCTCCAGCCGGGCGGCGACGGTGTCCGACACGGCGACGGTCGCGGCGCCGAGGCGTTCGCTGGCCAGGTAGAGGGAGCGGACCCCGCGGGACAGCGGGCGGCCTTCGATCTCGGCCTCGCCCAGGGAGTGTTCGGTCGCCACCGTCGCGCCGACACCGGCGAGCCGGGCGGCGAGCCGGCCGTAGACGCAGGCCCGGTACAGGTGGGTGTGGACGAGGTCGTAGCGGCCGCGCCGGATGAACCGGACGAGCCTGGGCAGCGCGCCCAGGTCGCGGTTGCCGCGCATGCCCAGGTGGACGACGCGGACCCCGTCGGCGCGCAGCCCGTCGGCGACCGGACCCGGGTTGGTGAGGGTCAGGACGTCGCACTGCATCGGCATGTGGCGCAGCAGCAGCCGCAGTTGCTGTTCCGCGCCGCCGACGCCGAGCCCGGTGATGACGTGGAGGGCCTTCACCGCAGCACCGGTACCTTCCGGCGCAGCTCGCGCGCCCCGTGCCGCAGTTCCTTGATCCGCATCCGGGCGGCCCCGTCGGCCTGGCTGACGTGGGTGCGGGGCAGCGCGTGGCGGCCCGCGAGGCGGCCGGGGGAGATCGCGCAGGCGTAGCCGTAGCCGGCGGCGCGGGTGGCGTCGACGACGCGGGCGTCGAGGTGGCCGTAGGGGTAGCAGAAGCCTTCGGGGAGGGTGCCGGTGATCTCGCGCAGGAGTTCGCGGCTGCCGCGCAGTTCCTGCTGGAGGACGTCGTCGGGGGCGGCGGTGAGGTCCTGGTGGAGCAGCCCGTGGGAACCGATCTCCTGTCCGGCGGCGGCGACCTCGCGGATCTGCTCGGCGGTGAGGAGGGACTTGCGGGGGCCGAGCGGGTCCCAGACGTTGTCGACGCCGAGCCGGCCGGGCAGGACGAAGAGGGTGGCGGTGAAGGCGTGGCGGCGCAGCAGGGGCAGGGCCCGGGTGAGGAAGTCGGTGTAACCGTCGTCGAAGGTGAGGCCGACGAGGCCCTGGGCGCGGCCGGCCGCGCGGGCGCGCAGGAGTTCGCCGACGGACACCCCGCGCAGTCCGCGGGAGCGCAGCCACAGCAGCTGGGCTTCCAGGGCGCCGGGGGTGACGGTGATCCCGTACGGGTCTTCGGCGGGGTCGGTGAACTCGGCGACGGAGTGGTACATCAGGACCCACGGCGATGCCGTCCGGCGGGCGTGGGCCGTCACGGCGGCGGGTGCCGTGTCGGTGTCAGCGGGCATTGCGGAACCTCTGGGTGAGCTGGGTGATCTGGACGGCGGTCTGGCCGGCGAGCTGGGCGATCTGGCCGGGCAGGGCGGTGATCTCGATGGCCCTCATGGCCATGCCGGTGGCCCCGAACATGGCGGGGACGAGCAGGCAGCCGAGGGCGGCGCTGAGCAGCGGGTCGGGGATCATCGGGCCGGCGAGCCAGCCGGTGGCGCAGGCGGAGGCGGCCGCGACGGCGAGCCGGCCGATGCTGACGGCCACACGGCGGGCCTGGATGGCGATGATGCGGGAGCCGATGCCGGTGAGCAGCAGGGCGGCGGTGGCGGTGATGCCGGCGGCGTTGGCGGCGGCGATGCCGTAGACGCCCCACCAGCCGACGAAGAGGGCTCCGGCGGCGATGTTGACGAACAGCCCGGCGCCCATCGCGAGCGCCGGGAACCAGGTGGGCCGGGCGGTCGAGAAGAAGGGCCGGGACAGGGCGCCGACGAGGCAGTGGCCGAGCAGGCCGAGGCCGTAGACGCGCATGACGGAGGCGGTGGTGACGGTGTCCTGGTGGGTGAAGGCGCCGCGTTCGAAGAGGACTTCGATGATCTGCGGGGCGTAGCCGATGACCAGGGCGGTGCCGAGGAGGACGGCGAGGGAGGCGAGGGCGAGGTCCTGTTCGACGCGCCGGCGGGCCTTCTCGCGTTCGCCGCCGGCCATGGCCTGGGCGACGACGGGGAAGGTGACGGTGCAGATCATCAGGGAGAGCACCATCGGCATCTGCGCGACCTTCTGCGCGTAGTTGAGGTGCGAGATGGCGCCGGGGGGCAGGGAGGCGGCGAGGAAGCGTTCGACGAGGACCTGGGACTGGCGGAAGACGGCGAAGGAGATGACGGGGGCGATCACCCCGAAGGCGATGAGGGTGGGCCGGTCGCGGTCGCGCTGGCTGCGCGGGGCCCGCCGGGCGCGGGGCGGTCCGAAGCCGACGTTGCGGATGAACGCGGGCAGCTGGACGAGGACCATCAGCAGTCCGCCGACGGCGACCCCGGCGGCGGCGGCCCGCACGCCCCACAGGGCGTGGAGGGCGACCATGGTGCCGATGATGCCGACGTTGTACGAGACGTAGATCGCGGCGGGCGGCAGGAAGGACCGGTGGGCGCGCAGGGCGGCGCTGAAGTACCCGGCGACGCCGAAGGTCAGGACGGTCAGGGCGGTCATCCGGGTGCACTGGACGGCCAGTTCGGGGTCGGGCAGGCCGGGCGCCAGGACGTCGACGACCAGGGGTGCGGCGAGGACGAGGACGGAGGCGACGGCGGCGAGGAAGACCATCAGGCGCGGCAGGGTGGCCCCGACGAGCAGGCGTACGGGGTCGGCCGCGCGGGCCTCCTTGCGGGTGAGCCCGGCGCGGCTGGCGGCGCGCCGGGCCAGGGCGTGGCTGAAGGCGGGCACCATCAGCAGGGCCATGGCGTCCTCGATCAGCAGCGTCGAGGCCATCTCGGGGACGGTCCAGGAGATGAGGAAGGCGTCGCTGTCGTGTCCGGCGCCGAAGAGGTGCGCGATGGTCTGGTCGCGGACGAGGCCGAACAGGGCCCCGGCGGCGGTCAGTCCGGCGGTGACGGCGGCGGCCTTGGCGAGGAACCGGCCGAGCGGAGCCGTACCGCTGCCGCTCGGCCTGCCGGGCCCCGACTGCCCGGCGGGACCGCTCCGCCGGGCGGGAACGGCCGCCCCGGCCCGACGACCGCCGCCGGGGCGGGGCGCGCCGCCGACCGCACCGGGACCGACGGCGACGGGACCGACCCCAGCGGGACCGGCCGCACCGTGGCGGGCCGCACCGGATCCGACCGCACCATGGCGGGCCGCACCGGGACCGGCCGCACCGGGCCCGACCACAACAGGACCGGCCGCGGCAGGCCCGACCGCAGCGGATCCGACCGCACCGTGACGGGCCGCACCGTGGTCGGCCGCGGCGGGCCCGACCGCACCGTGGCGGGCCGGACCGGGGCCGGCCGCAGGGGGACCGGACGCGCCGTAGCGGGCCGAGCCGGGGCCGGTCGCAGGGGGACCGGCCGCGCCGTAGCGGGCCGAGCCGGGGCCGGTCGCAGGGGGACCGCC
>NZ_JBHVUQ010000012.1:41784-77163 GCF_042884105.1 Streptomyces sp. NPDC058157 | reverse complement strand
GGGGCGGGGGTGGCCGGGCTGGAGCGGGCCGAGGCGCGGGCGGGGCCCGTGGCGCGGCTGGCCGGGGAGCACGCCGAGGTCGTGGCGGAGCTCACCGTGGGCTCCGACCCCCGGGCCGCCCGGAGCGGGAGCGGGCCGCCCGTGGTGGTGCTGGACGCGGTGATGACCCGGGTGACGGGCCCCGGCGGGGTGGCCACCCGGGTGGAGACCCCGGTCCGGGTGCTGGCCGGGCATCCGGGGTGGGCCCGGCTGCAGCCCTCGGCCCGGGTCGCGGTGGCGGCCCGGCTGGCCCCGGCGGGGGACGGGGAGCGGGCCGTGGCGCTGCTGAGGCCGGGCGGGGACGTCCCGCCCCGGGTGACGGGTGGCCCGGAGCCGGCGCAGCGGGCCGCCGGGAGGCTGCGCGCCGGGTTGCGGGAGGCCTCCGACGGGCTTCGGGGGGACGCCCGTGCCCTGTTGCCGGCGCTGGTGGTCGGGGACACCTCCCGGGTTCCGCCCGAGCTGCACGACGCGTTCGAAGCCACCGACCTGCTGCACCTGCTGGCCGTCTCCGGGTCCAACCTGACCGTGGTGCTCTACCTGCTCATCGGGCCCCCGGGGCGGGCGCAGCAGGTGGAGCGGGGCGGGCTGGCGCCGCGGCTGGGGCTGCCGCTGCGGTTCACCGCCCTGTGCGGGGCGGCCCTGACGGTGGGCTTCGTGGTGGTGTGCCGGCCCGATCCGAGCGTGCTGCGGGCCGCCGCCTGCGGGGTGGTGACCCTGCTGGCCCTGGCCACGGGCCGGCGCAGGTCCCTGCTCCCGGCCCTGGCCGCGGCGGTGCTGCTGCTGGTGCTGTACGACCCGTGGCTGGCCCGGGCGTACGGGTTCCTGCTGTCGGTGCTGGCCACCGGGGCGCTGCTGACCCTCGGACCGCGCTGGGCCGGGGCGCTGCGGGCGCGCGGGGTGCCGTCGCGGCTCGCGGAGGCCCTGGGGGCCGCCGCGGCGGCGCAGGCCGTGTGCGCCCCGGTGGTGGTCGTGCTGTCGGGCCGGGTGAGCCTGGTGGCGGTGCCGTGCAACCTGCTGGCGGAGCTCGCCGCGGGGCCGGCGACGGTGCTCGGCTTCGCCGCGCTCGCCGCGTCCCCGTGGTGCATGCCGCTCGCGGAGCTGCTGGCCCGGTGCGCGGGGGTGCCGGTGGGGTGGATCGCCGCCGTCGCGCGGGCCGGGGCGCGGCTGCCGGGGGCGGAGCTGCCCTGGCCGGGCGGGTTCGCAGGGGGGCTGCTGCTGGCGGGGGTCACGGCGGCGCTGGTGGGGCTCGGGGTCCGGTTCGGGCGGCGGCGCGGTGTCCGGGCGGGGGTGGCGGGGGTGGCGGTGCTGTTGCTGGTGGCGGTGGTGCGGCCGCCGCAGCTGACCCGTGCGCTCACCGGCTGGCCGCCGCCGGACTGGAGCTACGTCCAGTGCGCCGTGGGCCAGGGGGACGCCGCCGCGCTCGCCGTGGGGCCGGGGGCGGCCGTCGTGGTCGACGCCGGACCGGAACCGGGCCCGGTGGACGCCTGCCTGCGCGCCCTCGGTGTGACAAGCATCCCATTACTGCTGCTGACGCACTTTCACGCCGATCACGTGGGCGGGCTGGCCGGGGTGCTGCGGGGCCGTTCCGTCGGTGTGATCGAAACCACCGCGGTGGCGGATCCGCCCGGCCGGGCGGCCCAGGTCCGGCGGACGGCGGCGGGGGCCGGGGTGCCCGTCGTGGCGGCGGTGGCGGGGGAGCGGCGGCGGGCCGGGCGGCTGGAGTGGCAGGTGCTGTGGCCCTCGGCCTCCGCGCCGGTGCCGCAGGGGCCCAACGACGCGAGCGTGGCCCTGCTGGCGCGCACCGCGGGGCTGACGTTCCTGCTGCTGGGAGACCTCGAACCGGGCTCCCAGCAGGCCCTGCTGAGGGAGCATCCGGAACTGGGGGCGGTGGACGTGCTCAAGGTCGCCCACCACGGTTCGGCCCACCAGGACCCGGGTCTGACGGAACGGATCCGGCCACGGCTCGCCCTGGTCCCGGTCGGCTCGGGCAACCGCTACGGGCACCCTGCGCGGGCCACCCTCGCACGGCTCGAATCCCTTGGGGCGGCTGTGCTGCGCACCGATACGGACGGCTCCGTGGCGGTCTGCGGCGGCGGTCCGGGGCTGCGTGCGGTTCCCGCCGGACGGCGTCCGAAAAGGCGCGGTCATACCGGGCGCGACCATTCTGTTTGCCCACAACCCGGCAGCATGATCGAATGCCTCTTCGCCAGAACCGACCAAGTACACACAGCACGGGGGTGCATCAGCCATGTTCGGTCGCCGAAGGGGGACGGATACGGCCGGGAGCGGGAGTTCACAGACGTCCGCCACATTGACACTGCCGCCCACGGCACGCCTGTTGAGCTGCCGGGTCCTCGACACGGTCCACCAGCCCATCCGGCAGGCCAAGTTCGAGGTGACCGACCCGATCGGCCGACGGGTCGTCAGCGGGGAGACGGACCCGTACGGGGGGTTCACGGCGGCCATGCCGGAGGGGGAGTACCGGCTGTCGGTCAGCGCCGAGGGCTACGCGCCGTTCCACGGGGCGACACTCGTGGGGGACCCGGCGCAGCCCGGCACCGCGGAGATCGTCCTGGACTCGGTGGAGCCGCCGGTGCTCCCGCAGCCGGGCCACTGGGAACTGGACCCGTCGCACTCCTCGATCGGCTTCACCGCCAAGCACATCGGCTTCGCCCGGATCCACGGCAGGTTCACCACCTTCGCCGGGGCGGTGCGGATCGGGGAGCGCATGGAGGACTCCTCCATGCACGTCATCATCGACGCGGCGAGCATCGACACCGGGCTGCGGATGCGCGACGACCACCTGAGGTCGGCGGACTTCCTGGACGCGGCCCGCTATCCGACGGTGGAGTTCTACAGCGAGCGGTTCATCCACCGCAGCGGCGGCAGCTGGGCCGTCGCGGGCGCCCTGACCCTGCACGGGGTGAGCCGTTCCGTCACCCTCGACACCCGGTACCTGGGCGTGGGCACGGGCCTGGAGGGCGAGCCGCGCGCCGCCTGCCGGGCGACGGCGGAGCTGCACCGCGAGGACTTCACCCTGAACTGGCAGTCGATGCTGGCCCAGGGGATCGCGGCGATCGGTTCGAGCGTGGAGGTGACGCTGGACGTCCAGATCGTCCACAAGGCCTGAGGGCGGCCGGGCCGGGAGGCTCAGGGGGCTTCGAGCCAGCCCTCGTACTCGGCGGCGAGCTCGTCCAGCACCGCGGCGTCGAGCCGCTGCTGCGGGTCCTCGACGACCACCAGCCACTGGGCGTCCTCGGCGTCGTCCTCGCCGGCCAGGGCGTCGCGCACCAGCTGCGGCTCCTCGGGGAGGCCGAAGCGGTCGACGGCCTCCTGGGCCACCTCCTCGGCGGCGTCGCGGTCGGGCAGTACCAGTACATGTCGCAGGTTCACCGGACCATTCTCGGGCACCGGGCGCGGGGCGCTGTCGGTGCGGCGTGGGATGCTGGAGCCGATGGCCACCAGGAAGAACCCCACCGACGATCCCCTCGCCCCGATCACCCTCGCGGTGGGGCAGGAGGACCTGCTGCTCGACCGCGTCGTCCGGGACGTGGTGAAGGCCGCCCGCGCGGCCGACGCCGACACGGACGTCCGGGACCTCACCTCCGACCAGCTCCAGCCCGGCACCCTGGCCGAGCTGACCAGCCCGTCCCTCTTCTCCGAGCGCAAGGTCCTGATCGTGCGCAACGCGCAGGACCTGGGCGCGGAGACGGTGAAGGAGGTCAAGGCCTACCTCGCCGACCCGTACGAGGAGATCGCCCTCGTCCTCCTCCACGCGGGCGGGGTCAAGGGCAAGGCGGTACTGGACGCCGCCCGCAAGGCGGGGGCCCGCGAGGTCGCCTGCCCGAAGATGACGAAGGCCGCGGACCGGCTCTCCTTCGCCCGGCAGGAGTTCCGGACCCTGGGCCGTTCCGCCACCTCCGAGGCCTGCCAGAACCTGGTCGACGCGATCGGCGCCGACCTGCGGGAGCTGGCGAGCGCGGTGGCGCAGCTGTGCGCGGACGTCGAGGGCACCATCGACGAGGCCGTGGTCGGCCGCTACTACACCGGCCGTGCGGAGGCCTCCAGCTTCACCGTCGCCGACCGGGCGGTCGAGGGGCGGGCGGCGGAGGCCCTGGAGGCCCTGCGCTGGTCCCTGGCGACCGGGGTCGCGCCCGTGCTGATCACCAGTGCGCTGGCGCAGGCCGTCCGGGCGATCGGGAAGCTGGCCTCCGCCCCGCGCGGAGCCCGCCCGGGCGACCTCGCCCGGGACCTCGGCATGCCCCCGTGGAAGATCGACCGGGTCCGGCAGCAGATGCGCGGCTGGTCGGCGGACGGCGTATCGGAGGCGCTGCGCGCGGTCGCGCTGGCCGACGCGGGGGTCAAGGGCGGCGGGGACGACCCGGAGTACGCCCTGGAGAAGGCCGTCGTGGCGGTGGCCCGCGCCGCCCGGCCGCAGCGCCGCTGACACCGCGGACCGGCGGGCACGCGAAGCCCGCGGCCCGCCCCCCCGGGGAAGGGCGGAGACCGGGGCACTGCACCTGAGCCCGGGCCCGGGCCCTACGGCATTTCGGCGAGCTGCCGGTACGCCGAACCGATGACCTGCAGGCTCTTGGCCAGTCCTGCGCAGTCGACGGTGGCGTAGCTGATCACCAGGGCGGGTGGCCTCGATGCGTCCGTGAGCGTGTAGAAGCGACTGCCCCGGACCAGTACCGACTGGTCGCGGGCGGCCCGGACCAGGGCCGGTTCGTCCAGGTGAGGGGGGAGCTGGAGGTAGGCCTGGAGGCCGCCGTCGATGCCGGTGAGACGGGCGCCGGGCAGGCAGGCCTCGGTCTGCCGACGGATGACCTGGCGGCGACGGTGGAACTCCGCGCGGAGTTTGCGCTGGTGGCGATCGAGGGCGCCGGTGTCGATGAAGCGGGTGAAGGCCAGCTGTTCCAGGCCGGAACAGCCGATGTCCCAGCCCGCCCGGACGTGCTCGATCGAGGCCATCAGCTCCGAGGGGGCCGCCAGCCAGCCGAGGCGGAGCGCAGGGGCCAGGGTCTTGCTCGCGCTTCCGGCGTACACAACCCGGTCCGGGGCGAGGCTCTGCAGCGCGGGGAGCTGGTCCCCGGGGTGCACGAACGCGCTGTCGAAGTCGTCCTCCACTATGTAGCCGTCGACCTTGTGCGCCCAGGCGATGAGGCGCTCGCGGCGTTCCTGGCCGAGTCGTGCCCCCGTGGGGAACTGGTTGGCGGGAGTGACCAGGACGGCCCGTACGTCGCTCTCCTCCAGAAGGTCCACCCGCAGACCGTCCTCGTCCACGGGGATGCCGACGGGCCGAAGCCCCGAGCTGGTGATGAACTCCCGCTCGCCCGGGTGCCCGGGGTCCTCCACACCGAGCGTGGTGTGGCCCCGGTCCAGCAGGACCTTGCAGGTCAGGGCGAGGCCCTGGGCGAAGCCGGCTGTGACCATCAGGTCCTGGGGGCGGCTGCGCACCCCGCGCACCCGGCCCAGGTAGCCGACCAGTACGCGACGGGTCAGCGGCACCCCGGCAGGCGCCGAGTAGCCGAGCTCCTGGCGGCCCGCGTCATTGACCACGGCGGTGACGCACCGGATCCACTCCTGGCGGGGGAAGTCCATGACGTTCGACGTGCCGGTGCGCAGGTCCCACCTCGCCTTGAGGGCGAGCTCCGGGTCGGGCGGGGCAAGGGTGGAGACGGCACCCTCGTCGGACTGGCCGCGGGCCGAGATCGTGGTGCCGGAACCGCGCCTGGTCTCCAGATAGCCCTCGGCCGACAGCTGTTCATAGGCCTCCACGACGACGCTGCGGGAAACACCGATATCGAGAGCGAGCTGGCGGCTGGAGGGGATGCGGGTACCCGGCCACAAGGTTCCATTCTCAACCAATTCTCGTACCGAGTTACGCACCTGGACGGCCAGTGGAAGGCGGGATTCCCTATTCACGGTGAGCTCGAGTTGCCGAGACAAGTGGTCTTCTCCTCGATGGCCGAAGTGGTCTGGCCCGCGCATTCTCACATTTGATGGAGTCGTTCCGCACACACATTCGTTGCCGGTGGGAGAACCGGCTTCCAGGGGGATGGCTCGGGGGAGCCGGACCGTTGAGGTCCGGTATGCACGGCGCGTGGCGGGGGATATTTCGCACGCCGCTGCCGTGATTTCCCCTGCCCGAAAGTCCCCACGGCCCATTGGGGCCAGAAAGGTCTTTCGCCGTGTCTTTGTTGTCAGAGTTGCCCTTGCCCGAAGCCGGGGTGACCGAGCCGGAGCAGGGGGTGGGCCGGGGGGCCCGCCGACCGGGGGCCGTGCGCGTACGCGTGCGCTCCGAAGCCCTTCCGCCCGTAGCGGCACTGAGCCTGTACGAAGCCCTTGCCCGTACGCGGGACCAGGGCGAGGTCTACCTCTTCGAGAGCCTGGACGGACCCGACCAGGACCGGCACTTCGCCGCCGTCGGCTGCGGACGCCTCGCGGAACTGCGGGTCTTCGCCGACCGCGTGGAGCTCGCCGCCGCCGGGACGCTGGGCGACTCGCTCACCGAGGCGCTCTCGGCCGCCGTCGGGCAGCCGCGCGGCGCGGCGGGCGATGCGACGGGTGGCTCGGCCGGCGCCGTACGGCAGTGGGACGTGCGCGACTCCGCTGACGTGTGGCGGATCCTGCGCGCGGCCCAGGGGGCGTTCACCCTCGACACCGAGGTGCCCGCCGGAACCTTCGCCTTCGGCTTCCTCACCACACTGTCGTACGAAGCGGCCTGGGCCATGGAGGAACTTCCCGCCCAGCGCGGCGCAGCGGACCTGCCGCGGTGCACGCTGACCCTCTTCAAGGACACGGTCTGGTACGACCTGCGCAACGGCGGAGCGCGCTATCTGGCCGCGGACGGCAGCCAGTTGCCCTCGGACCCGACGCAGGAGCCGCTGCGGGCCGTCGTGGACAGGGTGCGCAGGCAGGGCGAGGCAGGTGCTGCCGACGCGGTGCCGGACGCCCCGCCGCCGCTGTCCGTGCGGGACACCGTGGACGAGGAGACCTTCGCCGCCCGGGTGCGACGGTGCCTGGGCCACATCGAAATCGGAGACAGCTACCAGATCCAGATCGGTCACCGCATCGATGTGGAGACGGAGTTGACACCACTCCAGGTGTACCGGCGGCTGCGGCACCGCAATCCCTCGCCCTACATGTACCTGATCCCCTGGGCGGGCCGGACGGTGATCGGGGCCAGCCCCGAACTGTTCGTGCGGATCCAGGACGGTCTCATCTCCATGCGCCCGATCGCCGGGACCGCGCCGCGCGCCGCCGATCCGGGCGAGGACGCCCGCCGCGTGGCGGAGCTCAGGGAGAGCGCCAAGGAGCAGGCCGAGCACGTCATGCTGGTCGACCTGTGCCGCAACGACATCGGCCGGGTCGGCGTACCCGGCACGCTGGCCGTCGACACGATGATGGAGGTCGAACCCTTCGCGTACGTCCACCACCTGGTCTCGACCGTGTCCGGCCAGGTCAGGGACGGGACGGACGTCTGGGCCGCGATCTGCGCGACCTTCCCGGCAGGGACCATGACCGGTGCGCCGAAACTCCGCGCCATGGAGATCATCAACGACATCGAGGACCACCCGCGCGGCATCTACGCCGGAGCGCTCGGCCTGGTCGACGTCCGCGGGTTCGCGGTACTCGCCCTGTGCATCCGCACCGCTGTGCACGACGGGGTCCGGTACAGCACCCAGGCGTCGGCAGGGGTGGTCGCCGATTCCGTGCCCGCCGACGAATGGCGGGAGACGCTGGCCAAGATGAGCGCGACCTACTGGGCGCTGACCGGTGAGGAACTGCTGAAGTGAAGGTCCTGCTCGTCGACGCGTACGACAGTTTCAGCCACATCATCGACCAGTACCTGCTCACGCTCGGCGCCGAGACCGAGGTGGTGCGCTCGCGCACCCGCACGGTCCGGCAGCTGGTGGAGTCGGCCCCCGACGCGGTGGTGCTCGGGCCGGGGCCCGGGCATCCGTCGGACTCCGGGCACGTCGAGCTCGTGCACGCCTTCGCGGGACGGGTTCCGCTGCTCGGTGTCTGTCTGGGGCATCAGGCGATCGGTCTCGCGTACGGGGCGCGGATCGCCGTCGCCAAGCACCTCATGCACGGCAAGACGAGCCCTGTCGAACACGACGGACAGGGCGTGTTCGAGGGTGCCCCGCAGCCGCTGACGGCCACCCGCTACCACTCGTTGATCGTCACCGATCCGACCGCGGACCTCGAGGTGACCGCGCGGTCCCTGGACGACGGCTACGTGATGGGCGTGCGGCACCGGACGCTGGCCGTCGAGGGGGTGCAGTTCCATCCGGAGAGCGTGATGACGGAGAGCGGGCTGCGGATCTTCGGGAACTTCCTGGAGAGCGCCGGCGCGGTCGGCGCGCCGGGAGTCGCGGTGCGCTGAACGGCGAAGCAGGGGCCGGCAGGGGCCGGCAGGGGGCAGCGGAACGACCGGGGGAACGGTGAACGATCAAGTGGACATCGAACAAGGGGCGTTGGCGGTGGTGACCGGCGGCGCAGGGGGGATCGGGCGTGCGGTGACGGCAGCCCTCGCCCAGGCCGGGTACCGGGTGCTCGCCGTGGACGTCAAGGACGACGCCGACCCCGCGGCCCACGCCGCGCTCGTCGCCGACCTGGGCGTGCCCGAAGCGGCCGAGGACCTGTTCCAGGAGATCGAGGCGGCCTACGGGCTGCCCGGGATCCTCGTCAACAACGCCGGCATCTACGAGGCCAGGGACTTCCTCGACTACGACGCGGAGAGTTACCGACGCGTCTTCGACGTGAACGCGGGTGCGGCCTTCTTCTGCACCCAGGCCCTCGCGCGTCGGCTCATCGCCGCGGGGCGGCCCGGCAGCGTGGTCAACGTCGCCTCCATCAGCGGCCAGAGCGGCAGCCCCGACGCCGCCTACGGAGCGTCCAAAGGCGCCGTGATCGCCCTGACCCGGAGCCTCGGCCGGGCGCTGGCCCCGCACCGCATCCGGGTCAATGCCGTCGCGCCGGGGCTGATCGACACCCCGATGGCGGCGCGGATCCCCGAGGACCGGGCGGCCGGCTACCGGGAACGCATCCCCATGGGCCGGTTCGGCGAGGCCGCCGAGGTCGCCTCGGCGGTGCGCTACCTCGTCGGGGCCCACGCGAGCTACGTCAGCGCGAGCGTGCTGGACGTCAACGGAGGGCTGCGCTAGCGGAACGGCCGTTCCACGCGCCCGCGCCCCGCCGCGCCCCCGACCGCCCGGCCCCGCCGCGCCACGGCTCCACCCGACCCGTCGACTTCCCGCGCGCGGCCCCGGCACGGCGCCATACCGCCCGGCCACCGCGCGCCTTCCACCACGAGAGGACCCTCGCCCATGTGGCTACCCACGCACGGCCCCGCGGCCGAGTTCGCCGCGCGCTACCTCGAACTCCACCAGGCCTTCTACGACCGCACCCTGTCCGAGGCCGCCCTGGCCGCCTGGCGCGCGAGCCAGCTGCGCACGGTGCTCGATCAGGTCAGCACCGGATCACCCTTCTACGCACGGCACCTGAAGGAAGTGGAGCTGGCCGCGGTCACCCCTGACAGCCTCACGACGCTGCCCTTCACCACCAAGAGCCACCTGCGCGAGGAGATGCTGGACGTCCTCAGCCGGCCACTCTCCGACGCCCTCTTCTTCTACGAGACGACCGGCACCACCGGCCGGGCCACGCCCTGCCCCCGTGACGGACGCGAGATCGTCGCGAGCAACGCGCACATCACCGAGTCCTGGGCCTCGATCTTCCGCCACCACTTCGGCGCACACCGCCCGCGCATCGGCCTGATGGGCCCCACCGAGGTGCACTCGTTCGGCGACACCCTGGGCGACGTCGCCCGCAACGTCGGCTCGCTCAACGCCAAGATCTGGCCGTACTCACCGGTCATCGGCTTCGAGAAGGCCCTGCAGCTGATGCGGGACCTGGAACTCGAAGTGATCTGCTGCACGCCCGGCGTCGCCCTCACCCTCGCCAAGGCGGCCGAGCACTTCGGCTACGACCTGCGCCGCGACTTCAGCGTCAAGCTGCTGCTCGTCACCGGCGAGATGTGCACCCCGGCCCTCGCGAACAACCTGGAGAGCGTCTGGGGCGCGGACGTCTACAACATCCTGTACGGGTCCCAGGAGGCCTTCGTCATCGCGACGGCCTGCCGCAACAAGCGGATGCACCTCTCCCAGACCAACTACCTCATCGAGGTCGTGGACCCGGAGACCGGCGAGTCCCACGGGCCCCGCGGCAGCGGCGAGCTGACCGTCACGATGCTGGTGGACGGCGTGAAGCCGCTCGTCCGCTACCGCACCGGTGACGCGGTGGTCATCGAGGAGTCCGGCTGCGACTGCGAGCTGCCGGGCGATCTCGTCCGGATCGTCGGACGCACCCTGGACCGGCTCGAACTCGGCGGACGCCGGTTCACCGCCGGTGAGATCGAGACGGCCGTCATGACCGGGGTCACCGGCTCCGCCGGATACCAGGTGGTGATCGAGCGGGACGCCGACGGCCAGGACCGGCTGACCGTACGCCTCGAAGTGCTGGGGGGCCCGGCCCCGGAGGTGGAGGCACTCGCCGCAGCGGTACGGGCGCGCGCCGCCGACGCCCTCGGGGTGCCCGTGACCGTCGAACTCAGCGACGGGCTCGACCCGATCGTGAGCACGGGCGCCTTCGTCAGCTGGAAGGCCGCCCGCATCGTGGACCGGCGCAGCGCGCCCGACCACGAGACCGAGGTGGCCCGGCGGATGGCGGCGAAGCGTGGCTATGAGAACTGACGCCGCGCCGCCGGCGCTGCCCGAGGCGCTGGGCGAGGAGTACACCGCGCGGTGGAGCGAGCTGGCCGGACGGTGGGCCGCGCGGCCGGGAACCACCCTGGGCACGCTCGGCCCGGCCGGTACGTCCAGCGAGCTGGCGGCGCGGTTCCTCGCCGGGGAGCACGGGCTCTCGGTACGGCTGTTCGCCACCTTCGACGACGTGTTCGACCAGCTCCTCGGGGGCCAGGTCGAGTTCGCCCTCGTACCCAGCGCCTACCAGGGCCTCACCCGCTTCCACTGGCACCGCGACCTGCGCCTGCGAGGGTTCTTCGCCCAGGCCACGCCGGAGTACGGGATCGCGGCCAGGGCCGCTGCCGCCCCCCTGCCGGGGGACGGTCCCCTCGCGGTCGCCGCCATGTGGGAGGTCCGCCGGATCTACGCCGAGCTGGCGCCGGCCGGGCTGCGCGACCGCGAGGTCGCCTGGGTGGACGCCTCGTCGACCCAGCACGCGGCCGAGATCCTCGCCGCGGGCGGCGCGGACCTCGCCGTCACCAACGCGCCCGGCATCCGGGCGAACGATCTGCGCTGGGTGGCCAGCCGCCAGGGCGCGGAGATCGTCTGGACCCTGTTCGGCCGCGCGGAGACGCCGGCGGGCGGCATCCGACCCACGCCCTAGGGCCCGTCCCCGCCCGTCCCCACGAACCACAGGAGATGTTCGACGTGCCACGCAAAACCCTGCTCCACAACGCCACGGTCCAGGAGGGCCTGGGCCGGGCCTCGCTGCCGCGCCACAGCGTGCTGCTCGACGGCGAGCGCATCGAGGCGGTGTTGCCCGAGGGCCTCGCCCCGCTGCACTCGCCCGAGGTCGACGTGCTCGACCTCGCAGGGCGCACCGTGATGCCGGGCATGACGCTCGGGCACACCCACATCGCGTATCTGAACGTCCTCGACGGGCGGGAGATGCTGTTCAAGTACTCCGTCCCCGAGGTGACCCTGGCCGCCGCGGAGAACACGACCAGGCTGCTCGGCCTCGGCTACACGGCGTTCGTCGGCGCGGGTTCGGTGGCCGGAATCGACATGGCGCTGCGCGGGGCCGTCGACTCCGGGCGTCTTCTGGGCCCCAGGATCACGCCGTGCAGCCGCGACCTGATGGTGTCCGGGCCGCCCGAGCGCCGCAATCCCGAGGTCAAGAAGCGCATCCCGACCGACCTGATGCGGCTGGCCGACACACCCGAGGAGATGGCCGAGTACGTCGCCGGGGAGATCGCGCAGGGCGCGGAGATCGTCAAGGTCTTCTCGTCGGGCGACGACACCTTCCCCAACGGGCGCTCCCACGAACTGCTTTTCACAGCGGAGGAGTTGGTGGTGGCGACCCGTACGGCGCACGAGCACGGGGCCAAGGTGCGGGCGCACTCCCGCGGCCTGCGGGGCATCCGCAACGCGATCGCCGCGGGCGTCGACGTCATCGACCACGCGACGTACGCCGACGACGCGGCGCTCGAAGCCATCGCCGAACGCGGAATCTTCGTGGTGCCGAGCCTGTACCAGCCGCACATGCTGCTCACCACCGGCACCGATCACGGCAAGACCACCGAGTATCTGGAGACGCTGGAGTTCGAGGCCGAGGTGGCCAACACGCTGCGCATCCTGCCGCTCATGGTGGAGCTCGGCATCCCGGTCGTGGCGGGCGACGACTTCGGCTTCGCCTGGACCCCGCACGGCTCGTACGCCAAGGAGCTGGAGCTGTACGTGACCATGGCGGGCATCCCGGCCCCGACCGTCCTGACCTGGGCCACGGCCAACGGCGCGCGGCTCGCGGGACGCGGCGACGACGCCGGGACGGTGCAGGCGGGGCGGCTCGCCGACCTCGTCGTGACCGACGGCGACCCGGCTCAGGACATCTCCGTCCTGAGCCGGCCCGGTGCGATCGAACTCGTGCTGCTCGGCGGCGAACCCGTGGCGGGCGACACCGACGCCTTCCGGCTCCGCGTCCCGGCGGGAGCCGCGTGATGGCCCGCACCCGGAGCAGGTTGCCGGTGCTGCCGCTGCTCGCCGTCGGAGCCTTCGCGATCGGGACCGACACCTTCGTGGTCGCGGGGGTGCTGCCCGAGCTGGCGCGGGACCTGTCGTCCGACCTGGCCGACGTGGGCTGGGTCAGCACGGCCTTCGCGCTCACCTACGCGGTCCTGGCGCCGGTGCTCGGCGCCCTGACCGGTCGGCTCTCGCGGCGCACCGTCCTGGTGATCTCCCTCGTCGTCTTCGCGCTCGGCAATGCGGCATCCGCCCTTGCCGGGGGACTCGGCGTACTGCTCGCGGCCCGGGTCCTGACGGCGGCCGGGGCCGCCCTGTACATCCCCGCGGCCTCCGCGTCCGCCGCCGCCCTGTCCGCACCCGAGCGGCGTGGGCGGGCCATGGCCGTGGTGCTCGGCGGGATCTCCGCGGCGACCGTCGCCGGGGTGCCGTTCGGCACCTGGGTGGCCGCCGACCTGGGCTGGCGGTCGACGTTCTGGCTGCTCGCCGGGCTCGGTGCGGTGTGCGCCGGGACGGTGGCCGCGGGGCTGCCCGAGGTGCGGCTGCCCGCCGCGCCGGGGCTCGCGGCCCGGCTCGCCCCCGCGCGTGATCCGCGGGTGCTGTGCGCCGTGCTCACCACGCTGCTGTTCATGACCGGGGGGTACCTCGCGCTGACGTACATCGGTGCGGTGCTCGCGCCCGCGACGGACGGCGACGGTACGACGCTGGCGCTGCTGCTGCTCGTCTTCGGGGTGCTCGCGGTGGCCGGCACCGTGCTCGGCGGGCGCGCCACCGACCGATGGGGCACGACCCCGGTGCTGCTCGCCTCGGTCGCGGGGCTCGCCCTCGTCCTGGCGACGCTGCCGCTGACCCGGGACGGACTGCCGACCGCGGCCGTCGCCATGGCGGCCTGGGGGGTCACCGCGATGGCCACGCAACCTCCGCAGCAGCACCGGCTGTTCGCGATCGCACCCGCTTCGGGGCCGCTGCTGCTCTCCCTCAACTCGTCGGCCACCTTCGCCGGTATCTCGCTGGGCGGGTTCATCGGCGGCCGGGTGCTGGCCCACGGCGGTGCGGACGGCCTGGACCGGCTCGGGCTCTACGGGGCGGGGCTGGCGGTGCTCGCCTTGGGGACGGCCCTCATCGGCGTACGGATGAAGGAACCGGCCTCCCGGCAGGCCCCGCCGGCCGCGGCCGCGGGGACCCCCGAACCGGCGGGGAAGACCGGCTGACCGGGCGGTCCGCCCGCCGTGGCCGGGCAGAAGTGGTCTCCCGGAAATCCCGGGAATTGGCCACATCCGGCGGCCCGCCCGCTCCCTAATGTCGAGCAGGCCATCAGCGGACCACCCGGCAGCACCGGACCGGACACCGGTTCCACCGGACCCGACACCGGTTCCACCGGACCCGACACCGGTTCCACCGGACCCGACCCCCAGAGCGACCCAGAGCCCCGAAGTGAAGGATCACCGCCCCATGGAGACCACGCCCGCCGATCCCCGCACCGTGACCGTCACCGTCGACGCGCGGTTGTCGGAGCGCGTACCCGGCTATGTGCTCGGCCTGATCGCCGTACCGCACATCGACGTCGTCAAGGACGCCCCCGCGGCGGTGGCGCGGCTCACCGCAGCCGAGGACCGCCTGCACACCGCGCAGCTCACCAAGGCGGACGTCTCCGCGCTGCCCTCGATCGCCGCCTGGCGGGACGCCTACCGGGCCGTCGACGTCAACCCCAACCGCTTCCCCTGCGCCGCCGAGTCCGTGCTGCGCAGGGTGGCCAAGGGGGACCGGCTGCCGCGGATCAACTCCCTGGTGGACCTGTGCAACGCCGTGTCGCTGGACAGCCGCCTCCCGGTGGCCTCCTGCGACATGGGCGACATCGAGGGCGAGCTGGAGGTCCGCCTCGCCCGCGGCGACGAGACCTATCTGCCGCTCGGCGCACCGGACGCGCCCGAGCACCCCGAGCCGGGCGAGGTCGTCTACGCCGACGGGCGGGGCCGCGCGCACTCGCGGCGCTGGAACTGGCGGCAGGGCGACGTGGTCAAGACCGGCCTCGGCCCGCGCCGGCTCCTGCTCACCGTGGAGTCCGCACACGACGGCGGCCGCGCCGACGTCGAAGAGGCGCTTCGCCGTCTCGTGGAAGCGCTCGTCGAACTCGGCGGCGAGCCGGGGGAACCGCTGGTGCTCGACCGGTCCACGCCGTCCGGGGAGCTGTTCGGCGCCCCGTCGGCCGCGACCGCCCGCTGAGCCCCCACCCCCTGGGCGCAGCGGCCCACGACTCGCTTGAGGAGCATCCCATGACACGTCCGACGAACCGTTCGATCCTGGTCGTCCACCGGCCCGCCGCGGGCCGCTACACCGCGCAGTTCCGCAGTGTCGTCGAGGCCGCCTCCGACCTCGGCGTCCGCACGGTGGTCCTGCTGCCGAGCGGCGAAGAGGCCCCCGAGGCCGACGGACTGCCGCAGTACCACGCCGACCTGGAGAACTCGGACGCCGTGCGCGCGGCGGTCGACACCATCGTCGCCGAGCACCGCATCGAGCGGATCTTCCCGCTGTTCGAGGGCGACGTGCTCCCCGCCAGCCGCAGCCGCAGGGACCACGGCATCCCCGGCCTCACCCCGGACCAGGCGCTCAACTTCCGCGACAAGAACGTCATGCACCGCAGGGCCGAGGAGCTCGGGGTGCGCGTGGCCCGCTCCTGCCGTCCCGACACCGTGGGAGCCGTCGCGGAGTTCGCGGACGCGGTGGGCTACCCCGTGGTCGTCAAGCCGTACGCGGGCTGGGCCTGCGGCAGCACCTACCGCGTGGACGACCGGGAGGAGCTGGACCGGGTCTGGGCGGAGATGGGCGACGACCGGCACGAGTACCGGGTCGAGGAGTTCATCCGCGGCACCGAGTACCACGTCGACTCGCTGTTCCAGGCGGGCGAGGTCGTCTTCGAGCAGCTCTCCCAGTACACGTACGCCATCCTGGAGTACCTCAACGAGCCGGGCGGCACCATCTCCCGCAAGTACGCCCTGACCCCCGGCGAGCAGCGCATCCTGGAGCTCAACGCGCTGGTCCTGCGGGGCTTCGGCCTGAGCACCGGCGTGGTGCACGCCGAGTTCTTCCTGCTCGACGACGGCGAGGTCGTCTTCGGCGAGGCGGGCGCACGCGCGGGCGGCGGCTCGATCGTCCCGGCCATCGAGGCGGGCCGCGGCATCAACCTCGCGGGCGAGTGGTGCAGGCTCGAACTCGACCCGCAGTACCGGACCGAGGCGCGGCTCGGCCCGGAGATCGGCACCGAGTACCTGTCCTCCGGCGAGTACGGCCGGATCACGGCCATCACCACGCCCGCCGAGCTGACGGCACTCGAAGCGGTGCTCGACGCCGACGTGTGGAAGGGCGTCGGCGACGTCCTCGCCCCGCCGACCCGCTCCAACGACGTACTGGGCTGGTACGTGTGCGAGGGCACCGACTTCGAGGACGTACGGGCCCGCTTCAAGACCGTGCGGGACGCGTTCCGCGTCGAGACCGAGCAGGCGTAGCCATGTGGTGGACGCGATTCAAGGAACTCCCGTTCGCGCTGCGCGTGCTCTTCCTCGCCTCCTTCGTGAACCGCGCGGGCATGTTCGTCTTCCCGCTGCTCGCCGTCTACCTGGTGCGCGGCAAGGACCTCAGCCCCGGCGAGGCCGGGCTGCTCATCTCGGTCGGCAGCACGGGCCTGCTCGTCGGCAGTCTGCTCAGCGGGCCCGTCTGCGATCTGCGCGGACGCCGCACGGCGCTGCTCACCGCGCTGCTCCTGAACGCCGCGGGCTATCTCGGTCTCGCCGTCCTCGACGGCCCGCCGTGGACGTACGCGGTCCTGCTCTTCGTCGCCCTGGTCGGCATGGGCATGTTCGGCCCGGCATCCAACACCCTGGTCGCCGACCTGACCACGCCCGAGCAGCGCCCGTTCGCCTACACGATCAGCTATGTGGGCAACAACCTGGGGATGGGCGTCGGCCCGCTCCTCGGCGGTGTCGCGGCGGCGTACTCGTATCACGTCATGTTCGCCGGCAACATCCTCGCGGGCCTGGCGTGTGCGGTGATGATCGCGATCTGGGTGCCGAAGGACCGGCGGGGCGGCGCCAAGAGCGCCCGGACGAAGGGGCGTGCGGGACGGCTCGGCCACAGCCACGTGCTGCTGCTGGTCCTGGCCTCCTTCCTGTACGTCGTTCCGCTGATCGGCCTCGAGTACGCGCTGCCCCTCGCCGTGACGACGGTGCTGCACGAGTCGGCGGGCCTGGTCGGCACGGTGTACACGATCAACAGCGTCGTCGTGGTCGCTTTCGGTCTGGTCCTGGAGAAGCGCATCCGGGAGTACGGCACGAAGCTCCTGCTGCTGGTCGCGGGGCTGCTGTGGGCGCTCGGCCTCGCCGTGATCGTCTTCGCGTTCTCGCTGCCGGCGATCCTGCTCTCCACGGTGGTGTGGACGTTCGGCGAGATCATCGTGTCCGTCGTCGTGCCCACGTACGTCGCGGATCACGTCGAGGAGCGCCGGGTGGGCAGCTTCATGGCCCTCAACGGCTTCGTGCTCGGCCTCGCCCGCCTCGTCGTGCCGGTGGGCCTCGGCGTCCTCTGGACGTCGCACGGGCACCAGCCCGTCTTCGTCACGCTCCTCGCGGCGCCACTGGCCGGCATGGCGGTCTACGCGCTGCTGCGGATCAGGCCGTCCGTGTCCACGAAGGGCGCCGAATCCGGGCCTTCCCCGGCCGTCGCCGCGACCACCGCTCCCGCAGCCGCGGACGTCGCTTCGGCGGAGGCCATCCGACCTGCCAACTGACCGATGGGCGACGTCGTTCGTCGCACCCCGCTCCAGCTCGGCCCGTTCCACTCACCCACAGGAAAGTGTTCATGTCTCAGACGAAGTTCGTGCTCCCCGAAGACCGCATTCCCACCACCTGGTACAACGTGGCCGCGGACCTGCCCAAACCGCTGGAACCGATGCTGCACCCGGGGACCCGGGAGCCGGTCACCCCGGCCGACCTGGCGCCGCTGTTCCCCGAGGAGCTGATCGCCCAGGAGTTCTCCACCGACGCCCAGGTGGACATCCCCGGCGCGGTCATCGACATCTACAAGCAGTGGCGGCCCAGCCCGCTGGTGCGGGCCCGCCGCCTGGAGAAGGCGCTCGACACCCCGGCGCGCATCTACTTCAAGAACGAGGGCGTCAGCCCGGCCGGCAGCCACAAGCTCAACACCGCCATCCCGCAGGCGTACTACAACAAGCAGGCGGGCGTGGAGCGTCTCACCACCGAGACCGGCGCCGGGCAGTGGGGCAGCTCCCTCTCCCTCGCCTGCCAGTACTTCGGCCTCGTCTGCGAGGTCTACATGGTCAAGGTGAGCTACGGGCAGAAGCCGTATCGCCGCGGGCTGATGGAGACCTTCGGCGCCAGCGTCACGGCGAGCCCCAGTGAGCTCACCGCGGCCGGCCGGGCGGCCCTCGCCGCGGATCCGGACTCGCCCGGCAGCCTCGGGCTCGCCATCTCCGAGGCGGTGGAGGCGGCGGTCACCAGCGGCGGCACCGCCAAGTACGCACTCGGCTCGGTGCTCAACCACGTGCTGCTGCACCAGACGATCATCGGCCAGGAGGCCCAGCTCCAGATGGAGATGGCCGAGGACTACCCGGACATCGTCATCGGTGCGGCCGGCGGCGGTTCCAACTTCGGCGGACTCGCCCTCCCCTTCCTGGGCGAGCAGTTGCGCGGCGGGCGTCCGGTACGGGCCATTGCCGTGGAGCCGGCTTCCTGCCCGACCCTGACCCAGGGCACGTACGAGTACGACTTCGGCGACACCGCGGGCCTCACCCCGCTCACCAAGATGCACACCCTCGGCCATGACTTCCTGCCGCCGAGCATCCACGCGGGCGGCCTGCGCTACCACGGCATGTCGCCCATCATCAGCGCGCTCAAGGACCTCGAATACCTGGAGGCCCGCGCCGTCCCGCAGACCGCCTGCTTCGACGCCGGGGTCACCTTCGCCCGGCACGAGGGCATCGTGCCCGCGCCCGAGTCCACGCACGCCGTGCGGGCGGCCATCGACGAGGCCCTCGCCTGCAAGGAGTCCGGCGAGGAGAAGAGCATCCTGTTCTCCCTCTCCGGGCACGGCCACTTCGACATGCAGGCCTACATCGACTACTTCGCCGGAAAGCTCAAGGACTGAGTGGCGCCGTGGGGGGCGGGCGGGTCGGCCCGCCCCCGCGCAGCCACTCTCGGGGGGAGATTTCATGCAGGGAACACACGGAACGAAACCCGTCATTCTTGCCATATCGGGATCCGAGCGCGCCGGGGGGAACACGGATCTGGCGCTGGAATACGCGGGCGAACTGGTGCGCGAGCGGGGCGCCGTCTTCCGCACCGTGCATCTGCGCGACTACCGCATCTCGCCGTGCAGCCCGTGCGGCGACTGCAACAGCAGGCCGGCCCCCTGCGCGTTGTCGGACGACATGCCCGCCATCGTCGAGGAGATGAGGCGGGCCGACGGAATCGTCTACGCCGTGCCCGTGCACGGCTTCGGCCTCGCCCACCTCATGCAGATCTTCATCGAGCGGGCGGGCGTGGGATATCTGCGCTTCGACCGCCCGCTCGCCAACAAGGTCGGCGGCATCATCGTCACCTGCCGCCGCTACAGCGACGCCTCCGTGCACAACCAGCTCGTCGACAATCTGCTGCTCAACCGGATGATCCTGGCCGGCAGCGGCTTCCCCGCGCTGCTGCGGAACACGTCCAGGGAGCCGGGTCTGAACGACACCGAAGGGCTGGACGCCCTGGAACGCATGATCCACCGGATGCTCGACATGACGCTGCTGCTGCGCGCCGCCCAGGCGACCCAGGGCGACCCGGTGCTGCCCCTGGACGACCGCAACGAGCGCGTGGCGCGGGTCCGTTCGGCGACCTGAGACGGATACGAGGCCCGCTGTGACCCATCGCACGACGACTTCTCAAGGAGAGTTCTGCCCATGACCACCACCACCCCTGCCCTCGTCGGCATCGACTTCGACGACATCCCCTGGGAGAAGTGGCACAAGCCCGGCGCCGACGGCCGGGTGAAGCTCGCGTACACCGGCGGTCTGCGGGTGCGCCTGATGGAGCTGCCCGCAGGCTTCAACGAGGAGGAGTGGTGCGAGCGGGGCCACCAGGGCTATGTCCTGCAGGGCGAGTTCACCATCCATTTCGACGACCGTTCGGTGCCGTGCCGCCCGGGCATGGGCTTCGTCATCCCCGGCGACGAGCGTCATCGCTCCCAGGGCTCGAACGACGAGCCCACCGTCGTGTACGTGATCGACGAGGTGCCCGCCCCGTGACCGGCGCGGAACGGATCGAGGAGCTGCGCGGCTCCATCGACGGGCTCGACCGGCAGATCCTCACGCTGCTCGCGGAACGCACCCGCGTGGTGCGGGAGCTCACGGAGTACAAGCGCGACGAGGAGACGGTGCGCTCACCCGGCCGGGTGGAGCAGGTCATCGTCAAGGTGCGCGGGCTCGCGGACGAGCTGGGCATGCCGCCCGGCATCGCCGAGGCCACGTACCGCACGCTCATCGGCGAGTTGACCGAGATGCAGTTGCAGCGGCTCGCCGAGCGGCGGGCGGCCGCCGCGGCGGGCGCCTCCCGGGAGGGCACGGCCCCCGAGGGCGCGGCCCCGGACGACGCGGCATGACCCGGCGCCGCCTCGCGGACCTGCGCACCGCGCTCGCCGGGCTCGACTCCATGCCCGGCGAGCTGGTGCGCGAGCGGGAGGAGGTCCCGGCCAGGTTCGGAGTCTCCGCCCGCTACGCGAAGTGGGCCGGGACCCCCGCCCCACCACCGACGGGGCCGGGCCCGGCGGTCCTCTTCGAACGGGTCACGCCCAGTGCCGCGGGCAGCGAGGCGCGGGCCGTGCTCATCGGCCTGTACGGCACCCGGCGCCGGGCGGCCGCGCTGCTCGGGTCCACCCCCGCCCAGCTGCCGTACCGACTGCTCGACGCGGTGGACTCGCCGCTGCCGCCGGTGCGGGTCCGCAAGGACGGGGAGCCCGGGCGTACGGACCTCGCACCGGACCTCACGGCGCTCCCGGTCCCGGTGCTCACGGACGCGGACGCGGGTCCCTATCTGACGCTCGGCGCGGTCCTGGCGACCGACCCGGAGACGGGCGTGCGCAATCTCTCGATCCACCGGATGTGCGTCCAGGGACCCGACCTCCTGTCCATCTGGATGGTGCCGGGCCGGGACCTGGAGGCCGCCCACCAAGCGGCCCAGCGCCTGGGCCGACCACTGCAGGTCGCGATCCATCTGGGCCTGCCCCCCGCCGTGCTGCTCGCATCCTGCTGCCCGGCGTCCCTGGTTCCGAGGGGAGTCGACGAACTGGCCGTGGCGGGCGCACTGGGCGGTACGCCGGTGGAGTTGACGTCCTGCCGCACCGTCGACGCCGAGTGCATCGCGCACGCCGAGTACGTACTGGAGGGCGAGCTGCTGCCCGGTCCCGTCCCGGAGAACCCCCGGGGCGAGGCCGCCACACCGGAGTTCCTCGGCTATCAGGGCCGGGCCCACCCCGCGCTGCCCACGGTCCGGATCACCGGGATCACGGCCCGCGAGGGAGCGATCCTGCAGACCGTCTCGGGCCCCGGGCACGAGCAGTCCGTACTGCTCGGGTTCGGCATGGAGGCGGCGGTACTCGGCCGGCTGCGGCGGCAGGGCGCGCCGGTCGCGGCCGTGCACTGCCACACCGCGGGCGGCGGCCAGCTCATGGTGGTGATCCAGTGGAGGGCCAAGCGGTCGGCCGCCGACGACGAGGCGGTACGCAAGGCCGCCGAGTCGGTCCTGGAGGAGTTCCGGATGGCCAAACTGGTCGTGTCGGTGGACGAGGACGTCGACCTGGAGTCGGACGCGGACCTGTGGTGGGCGATGACCACCCGGCTGCAGGCCGACCGGGACATCGCGGTGCTGCCGGACCGGGAGGGCTTCCCGCTGGACCCGACGCAGTCCACCGCGTATTCGGACGCGCTGTCCGGGGACGGCCGCACGGCGAAGGCCCACTTCGACTGCACCGTTCCGCACGCCCACCTCGCCCGGTTCCACCGCCCGCGCTTCACGGAGCCGCAGGCCGACCCGTCGCCTCCCGCACCGCGGCGGCCAGGAGGGCGACCCCCTCGGTGATCTGGGCGACGGGCAGGGCGGCGTATCCCATCAGGAACGTCGGCTCGGTCGGCGGGTCCAGCACGAAGTAGCCCGACGCGGGGTAGATCCGGACCCCGCGCGCGGCCGCCAGCTGCGCGATCCTGTCCTCCGGGACGCCGCGCGCACCGTTGAAGGTGACCAGGACGTGCAGGCCCGCCGCCTCGCCGGAGATCCGTACCTCGGCACCGAAGTGCTCGTACAACGCTTCCAGGAGGCGGCTTCGGCGCTGCCGGTACAGACGGGTCATGCGGCTGATGTGGCGGGCGTACGCACCGGTGGAGATGAAACTCCCAAGCGCCTCCTGGGCGATCATGGGCGTCAGCCTGTCGGTGATCCACTTGATGCCGAGGAAGGGCCGCACGAGGTCCGGCGGAAGCACCGCGTAACCGATCCGCAGGGCGGGGAAGAGCGTCTTGCTGAAACTGCCCACGTAGACGACGGTGTCCCGGTGCCGCTCGGCCGCCAGCGCCGGCAACCGCTCCGCGGAGAACGTGAACTCGTTGTGGTAGTCGTCCTCGAGAACCGTCGCCCCGTGCGCGTACGCCCACTCCAGGAGGGCGCGCCGCCGGCTCCCGGACATGATGAACCCGGTGGGGAACTGGTGCGACGGCGTCACGTACACCAGCTTCACCCGCGCCGGGTCGTGTCCCTGGGCCCGGACACAGGCGTCGATGTCCGCCACCCGCAGCCCCTCCTCGTCCACGGGGACGGGCACCACGGCGGCCTCGGAGCATCCGAAGACCTGGCGCAGCACGGTGTGGCTGGGGTCCTCGATCACCACCACGTCCCCCGGCCGGACCAGCATCCGGGTGAGGATGTCCAGGGCCTGGGTGGCACCGCCGGTGACCATGATGTGGTCCGGGGACGGGTCCAGGGCCCGGCTCTGCCGAACCAGCGAGGCGATCTCCCTGCGCAGGGCCGGGGACCCTTCGGCCGGGCCGTAACCGAGCGCGGCGGCGTCGGCGCGTCCGTAGGCCTCGTGCAGGGACTGCCGCCAGCGGGCGACGGGGAAGTCCGCGAGGGCGGGGGTGCCGTGCCGGAAGTCGAGCGCGGTACGTGGGTGATGCGTGGGCGCCGGCTCCCAGGGCTGCCAGAGCGCATCACCGCCGTCGGTGGCCCTGGGCGGCTGCGGGGCGAGTACCGGGGGTGTCGTGCGGGGGGCGCGGGGCGGGGCGGCGCCGCCCGCGAGACCTGCGACTCTGGTGCCGGAACCGCGCCGGGCGGTCAGGATCCCGTGGGCGCGCAGGAGCTCGTAGGCCCGGATGACGACGGTCCTGGACACGTCGAGCTGCCGGGCGAGTTCACGGGACGGCGGCATTCCGTCGCCCGGGCGCAGCTGACCCGACCGCACCAGGGCGGTGACCTGGTCGCACACCTGCTGCTGCAGTGGAGTGCCGCCGTCCCGGTCCAGGACGATGAGCAATTCCGACGACCCCATACCGCCCCCCGCCCCCGCTTCCCGTGCCCAGGCCGAGTCTGCCATGGGGGCGAGGTGTAGTCGGGTGTGCACAACGCGTACTGCCCGCCCGGTGGGGCACCGGACGGGCAGGACTACTGGCCTATGACCAGGTGTTTTGCTGTGAAGCTGGTGCGCCGCACCCGCGTGGCGAACGCAGGCCGCGTGCGGCGCGGGTTGCCGGTCAGGAGCGGATGAGAGGGCCCGCTTGGTCCTTCCCGGCGTTCACATCGAGTGCGGAACCTCAGATGGCGGCAACCTTGGAGGCCAGCGCCGACTTCTTGTTGGCGGCGGCGTTCTTGTGGATGACACCCTTCGAGACGGCCTTGTCCAGCTTCTTGGAAGCCAGGCGGGCCGCAGCGGTGGCCTTCTCCGCGTCGCCGGCGAGGATCGCCTCGTTGGCCTTGCGGATGAAGGTGCGCAGCTCGGACTTGACCGACTTGTTGCGAAGGCGGGCCTTCTCGTTGGTCTTGTTCCGCTTGATCTGGGACTTGATGTTCGCCACGAAAGAGCCTTTTCAGGTTCAGAGTATTTTTCCGGATGTGTCCCGTCTGCTGAGAGGGCATGCGAGACACAGCCACCCAGGCTACCAGGCGCGCTCCGACCGGCCCAAACCGAGCGCATGGCCCCGTCCATGGGACCATGGGAGCCTGCGTACCGTTCGACAGCAGATCCGACAGCGACCCGAGAATCAGGACACTGCGTGCCCGCCATCCCCAGCCACGTGCCCGAGCCGAGCCGTACCGACCCGGCGCTGATCCGCAATTTCTGCATCATCGCGCACATCGACCACGGCAAGTCGACCCTCGCCGACCGGATGCTGCAGCTCACCGGCGTCGTCGACCAGCGGCAGATGCGCGCCCAGTACCTCGACCGCATGGACATCGAGCGTGAGCGCGGCATCACGATCAAGTCGCAGGCGGTCCGCCTGCCCTGGGCCCCCACCGAGGGCGCCGGGACCGGGACCACGCACATCCTGAACATGATCGACACCCCGGGCCACGTCGACTTCACCTACGAGGTCTCGCGCTCCCTCGCCGCCTGCGAGGGCACGATCCTCCTGGTGGACGCCGCCCAGGGCATCGAGGCCCAGACCCTCGCCAACCTGTACCTGGCGATGGAGAACGACCTCGCGATCGTCCCGGTCCTCAACAAGATCGACCTGCCGGCCGCCCAGCCGGAGAAGTTCGCCGAGGAGCTCGCGAACCTGGTCGGCTGCCAGCCCGAGGACGTCCTGAGGGTCTCCGCGAAGACCGGCCTCGGCGTGGACGCCCTGCTCAACAAGGTCGTCGACACCGTCCCGGCCCCGGTCGGCGTCAAGGACGCCCCGGCCCGCGCGATGATCTTCGACTCGGTCTACGACTCCTACCGCGGCGTGGTCACCTACGTCCGTGTCGTCGACGGCACGCTCAACAAGCGCGAGCGCATCCGGATGATGTCGACCAACGCCACGCACGAGCTGCTGGAGATCGGCACCAACTCGCCCGAGATGCTCCCGGCCGACGGCCTGTCCGTCGGCGAGGTGGGCTACCTGATCACCGGTGTGAAGGACGTCCGCCAGTCCAAGGTCGGCGACACCATCACCCAGATGACGGGCGGCGCCACCGAGTCCCTCGGCGGCTACAAGGACCCGAAGCCGATGGTCTTCTCGGGCCTGTACCCGCTCGACGGCTCGGACTACCCGGAGCTGCGCGAGGCCCTGGACAAGCTCCAGCTCAACGACGCCGCGCTCGTATACGAGCCGGAGACCTCCGCGGCGCTCGGCTTCGGCTTCCGCGTCGGCTTCCTCGGCCTGCTGCACCTGGACGTGGTCCGCGAGCGCCTGGAGCGCGAGTTCGGCCTCGACCTGATCGCCACCGCGCCCAACGTGGTCTACCGGGTGGTGCTGGAGGACGGCAAGGAGGTCACCGTCACCAACCCGAGCGAGTTCCCCGAGGGCAAGATCAAGGACGTCTTCGAGCCGGTCGTCCGGGCCACCGTCCTCGCGCCCACCGAGTTCATCGGCGCGATCATGGAGCTCTGCCAGACCCGCCGCGGCACCCTCCTCGGCATGGACTACCTCTCCGAGGACCGCGTCGAGATCCGCTACACGCTCCCGCTCGCGGAGATCGTCTTCGACTTCTTCGACCAGCTGAAGTCCAAGACGCGCGGCTACGCCTCCCTGGACTACGAGCCCACCGGCGAGCAGGCCTCCAGCCTGGTCAAGGTGGACATCCTGCTGCACGGCGACAAGGTCGACGCCTTCTCCGCCGTCTGCCACAAGGACGCCGCCTACGCCTACGGCGTGCGCCTGGTCGCCAAGCTGCGCGAGCTCATCCCGCGGCAGGCCTTCGAGGTGCCGATCCAGGCGGCCGTCGGCTCCCGCGTCATCGCCCGCGAGACCATCCGCGCCATCCGCAAGGACGTGCTCGCCAAGTGCTACGGCGGTGACATCTCCCGTAAGCGGAAGCTGCTGGAGAAGCAGAAGGAAGGCAAGAAGCGCATGAAGATGGTCGGTTCCGTGGAGGTCCCGCAGGAGGCCTTCATCGCCGTCCTCTCCAGCGACGAGTCCGGCGGCAAGAAGAAGTAGCCGCGGCCGTTCCATGTCGCGCGAAAAGGGCCCACATGCACACGCATGGGGGCCCTTTTCGTTATGAAGCGGCCGCTCGGGGGCCCTTACGCACCGGCCGGGCGGCCTCTACCCTGATCAAAGCTCGATGGTTACCGGCCAGTTAACCGGCCGGTAATGAAAACCCGCCAGCCGCGTACCCGGCGGCCGGCCCCCGCCAGTCCCAAGCGCCCCACGCCCACGCCCTGGCCGCGTGGACCCGGTCCGGAGGATGTCGTGAGCGACACACAGACCTTGATCGAGAACCGTCCGCCCACCGTGGCGGCCCTCTTCCTTGACCGCGTCGCCGCCACGCCGAACGGGGAGGCCTACCGCTACCCCGTGCCCTCGGCCCGTCCCGAGGGAGGCCCCGACGACTGGAAGTCGCTCAGCTGGGGGCAGGCGGCCGACCGGGTCTTCGCCATCGCCGCCGGCCTGATCACCCTCGGCCTGCGACCCGAGGAGCGCGTCGCCCTCGCCTCCAACACCCGCGTCGAGTGGATCCTCGCCGACCTGGGCGTGATGTGCGCCGGCGGTGCCGTCACCACGATCTACCCCAGCACCAACGCGGACGAGTCCGCCTTCATCCTCTCGGACTCCGAGAGCCGGGTGCTCATCGCCGAGGACGCCAAGCAGCTGGCCAAGGCCCGCGAGCGCCGCGCCGACCTGCCCGACCTGCGCCACGTGGTCGTCATGGACGCCGCCGACGCGGTGGCCGCCGACGGCGACCCCGAAGGCTGGGTGCTCTCCCTGGCCGACCTGGAGGCGCGCGGCGAGGAGTACCTCGGCCAGCACCCGGCGGCGGTCAAGGACCGGATCGCGGCCATCACCGCCGACCAGCTCGCCACCCTCATCTACACCTCGGGCACCACCGGCCGCCCCAAGGGCGTCCGCCTCCCGCACGACAACTGGTCGTACATGGCCAAGGCCACCGTCGCCACCGGCATGATCAACAGCGACGACGTGCAGTACCTGTGGCTCCCGCTCGCGCACGTCTTCGGCAAGGTGCTCACCTCCGGCCAGATCGAGGTCGGCCACGTCACCGCCGTAGACGGCCGCATCGACAAGATCATCGAGAACCTGCCGGTGGTCCAGCCCACCTACATGGCGGCCGTCCCGCGCATCTTCGAGAAGGTCTACAACGGCGTGGCCGCCAAGGCCCGGGCCGGCGGCGGCGCCAAGTACAAGATCTTCCAGTGGGCGGTCGGCGTCGCCCGCGAGTACGCCAAGGTCACCCAGGACAACTACCGCCGCACCGGCCGGGCCACCGCCCCCTTCGGCCTCGCCACCCGGCACAAGGTCGCCGACGCCCTCGTCTACTCCAAGCTCCGCGAGGCCTTCGGCGGCAAGCTCCGCGCCGCCGTCTCCGGCGCCTCCGCCCTCGCCCCCGAGATCGGCTACTTCTTCTCCGGCGCCGGCATCCACATCCTGGAGGGCTACGGCCTGACGGAGTCCAGCGCCGCCTCCTTCGTCAACCCCGGCGAGGCCTACCGCACCGGCACCGTCGGCAAGCCGCTCCCCGGCACCGAGGTACGCATCGCCGACGACGGCGAGGTCCTGCTGCGCGGCCCCGGCATCATGCAGGGCTACCACCGCCAGCCCGACAAGACCGACGAGGTCCTGGAGAGCGACGGCTGGCTGCACACCGGCGACATCGGCGAGCTCTCCCCGGACGGCTACCTGCGCATCACCGACCGCAAGAAGGACCTGATCAAGACCTCGGGCGGCAAGTACGTCGCCCCGGCCGAGATCGAAGGCCAGTTCAAGGCGATCTGCCCTTACGTCTCCAGCATCGTCGTCCACGGCGCCGACCGGAACTTCTGCTCCGCCCTGGTGGCCCTCGACGAGCCCGCCATCCTCGGCTGGGCCGCCGAGAACGGCCTGGAGGGCAAGACGTACGGCGAGGTCCTGGCCGCCCCCGAGACCGACCGGCTGATCGAGACCTACGTCCAGACCCTCAACGAGAACCTCCAGCGCTGGCAGACGATCAAGAAGTTCCGGATCCTGCCGCGCGACCTGGACGTCGAGCACGGCGACCTCACGCCCAGCCTCAAGCTGAAGCGGCCGGTGGTCGAGCGCGAGTTCAAGCACCTCATCGAGGAGATGTACGCGGGCTCGCGCGAGGCCTGACGCCCGTCGGCGAGCCGGCGGGGCGGGGCGGCGGGGCCCGCGCCCCGCCGGCCCCGCACGCCCCGGCCCGCGCCCGTCCCGGCGCCGTCCGCCGGGCACCGGGGAGTGCGGGACAATGGCCGTATGCCTTCCGCACTGCCCGACGGTGAACCCATGCCCGAAGACGGCTCGCTGCCGTCGCACGCCCTGACGGGCGCCGGGGAGCGGCCGCTGGGGTTCTACCTGCACGTCCCGTACTGCGCCACCCGCTGCGGGTACTGCGACTTCAACACCTACACCGCCACCGAGCTGCGCGGCACCGGCGGCGTCCTCGCCTCCCGCGAGAACTACGCCGACACCCTGATCGACGAGGTCCGCCTGGCCCGCAAGGTGCTCGGCGGCGACCCGCGCGCCGTGCGGACCGTCTTCGTCGGCGGCGGCACGCCCACCCTGCTGCCCGCCGCCGACCTCGTCCGCATGCTCGGCGCGATCCGCGACGAGTTCGGCCTGGCCGAGGACGCCGAGGTCACCACCGAGGCCAACCCGGAGTCCGTGAACCCGGAGTACCTCGCCGAGCTGCGTGCGGGCGGCTTCAACCGGATCTCCTTCGGCATGCAGAGCGCGAAGCAGCATGTGCTCAAGGTGCTCGACCGCACCCACACCCCCGGCCGCCCCGAAGCCTGCGTCGCCGAGGCCCGCGCGGCGGGCTTCGAGCACGTCAACCTCGACCTGATCTACGGCACCCCCGGCGAGTCCGACGACGACTGGCGGGCCTCCCTGGAGGCCGCGCTCGGCGCCGGGCCCGACCACATCAGCGCCTACGCCCTGATCGTCGAGGAGGGCACCCAGCTGGCCCGCCGGATCCGCCGCGGCGAGGTCCCGATGACCGACGACGACGTCCACGCCGACCGGTACCTGATCGCGGACTCCGTCATGGCCGAGGCCGGCTACTCCTGGTACGAGGTCTCGAACTGGGCCACCTCCGAAGCCGGCCGCTGCCTGCACAACGAGCTGTACTGGCGCGGGGCCGACTGGTGGGGCGCCGGCCCCGGCGCCCACTCGCACGTGGGCGGGGTCCGCTGGTGGAACGTCAAGCACCCCGGCGCCTACGCGGCCGCCCTCGCCGAGGGCCGCTCCCCGGGCGCGGGCCGCGAGCTCCTCTCGGAGGAGGACCGGCGGGTGGAGCGGATCCTGCTGGAGCTGCGCCTGGTCGACGGCGTCCCGCTCTCCCTGCTGGCCCCGGCGGGCCTGGCGGCCTCCCGCCGCGCCCTGTCCGACGGCCTGCTGGAGCCGGCCCCGTACGAGGCCGGGCGCGCGGTCCTGACCCTGCGGGGGCGGCTGCTGGCCGACGCGGTGGTGCGGGACCTGGTGGACTGATCCCCCGCCCGGGTGAATCCCCCCGTTACCAGGCCCGTACTGCCTAGGCTGTTCCTAGGCTGCCGTCGACAGTACGCGGCGGATGTGGAGGACCACGGAGATGACCGCTGTGGACGAGTACGGGATGGCCAAATTCTTCGCGGGGTTCGAGCCCCCCGAGGGCGTTAAGGCCGAGCTCCTCCGGGGGGAAATCGTGATGATGGCCGGTCCCGATCTGGTGCACAACCTGATCGTGGAGGACGTGCAGGACCAGATCCCGCGCAAGCGGTGGGTACGGCTCCAGACCCAGGACGTCGACATCGTCGACGAGGCGAGCGAGCCCGTTCCCGACCTGGTGGTCCTGGATCGTCAGGCGAACCCGGGGTCGGGACGTCTCCTGCCGTCGCAACTGATCACGCTGGTGGTGGAGGTCGTCTCCAAGACCAGCGTCGACAGGGACTACGTGACCAAGCGCTCGATCTACGCCGCCGGCCGGGTACCCGCCTACCTGATCATCGACCCCGTCGTCGGGCAGTGTGTCCTGCTGACCAGCCCGGTCGGCAAGGGAGACGATGCCGACTACCGGTCGCAACGGCTGTGGAAGTTCGGCGAGTCGGTGTCGCTGGAACCGCTCGGTATCGAGCTGGACACGAGTGACTTCGGCACGTTCCAGGGCGTCAGGCCTCACCGCTACCCGTGACGAAGTCGATCAGCTCCTCCACCCGCCCCAGCAGCGTCGGCTCCAGGTCCCGGTAGGACGTCACCCGGGACAGGATGTGCTGCCAGGCGGCCCCCGTGTTCTCCGGCCAGCCCAGGGCCCGGCAGACGCCCGTCTTCCAGTCCTGGCCGCGCGGGACCTCCGGCCAGGCCGCGATGCCCAGCGCCGACGGCTTCACCGCCTGCCAGACGTCCACGTACGGGTGGCCCACCACCAGCACGTCCGGCCCGGTCACCGACGCCGCGATCCGGGACTCCTTCGAGCCCGGGACCAGGTGGTCGACCAGGACGCCCAGACGGGCGTCCGGCCCGGGAGCGAACTCCGCCACCACTGCCGCGAGGTCGTCGACCCCCTCCAGGTACTCCACCACCACGCCCTCGATCCGCAGGTCGTCGCCCCATACCCGCTCGACCAGCTCGGCGTCGTGCCGCCCCTCCACGTAGATCCGCCCCGCCCGCGCCACCCGCGCCCGCGCGCCCGGGACGGCGATCGAGCCCGAGGCCGTACGGGCCGGCGCGGCGGGGGCCCGTGACGGGCGGGTCAGGGTCACCACCGCGCCGTCCAGCAGGAAGCCGCGCGGCTCCAGCGGGAACACCCGGCGCTTGCCGAAGCGGTCCTCCAGGGTCACCGTGCCCGCCTCGCACGCCACCACCGCGCCGCAGAAGTCCGTGCCCGCCACCTCGACCACCAGATCGGGGTCGGCCGGCACCTCGGGCACGGGCTTGGGGCGCTTCCACTGCGGGGTCAGGTCGGGGGAGTACTCGCGCATCCGGCCGACACTAGGAGCGCGGCCGCGCTCACGCCCGCGACACGCCGAACCGGTCCGCCAGTGTGGCGCGTTGCGCACGCACGAAGCCCGCGTCCACCACCGCTCCGTGACCCGGTACGTACAGCGCGTCCTCCCCGCCCAGCGACAGCAGCCGGTCCAGCGCCGCAGGCCACTGCCCCGGCACCGCGTCCGAGCCCGCCTGCGGCTCCCCGGACTCCTCGACCAGGTCCCCGCAGAACACCGTCTCCCGCTCGCCCGGCACGAACACCGCCAGGTCGTGTTCGGAGTGCGCGGGCCCCACGTTCGCCAGCAGCACCTGGACCCCGCCGAGCTCCAGCGTCCACTCGCCCGACACCAGGTGGCCGGGGGCCGTGAGCAGGTCGCAGGCCTCGGCGGCCTCGTCCTCCGACAGCCCCTGCGCCACCGCGCTCGCCCGGAGCTCCTCCCGGCCCCCGGGCGTCGCCAGCAGCCGGTCCAGACCCACCGCGCCGTAGAGCCGGGCGCCCGAGAAGGCCGGAGCGCCCAGCACGTGGTCGAAATGTCCGTGTGTGAATGCGATATGGGTCACGTGCCGGCCGGTCAGCCGCTCCGCCTCGGCGCGGATCGCCGCCCCCTCGCGCACGCTCGATCCGGGGTCGATCAGGAGCACCGAGTCGTCCCCCACCACCAGTCCCACCGTGCAGTCCCACACCGGGAGCCGTCGCCGGCCCACCCGCGCGGTCACCCGTTCCCAGCCCGCCTCTTCCCAACGTACGTCCATGCCGCGACGCTACCCTGGCGGGCCGCCCTTGCCCGCGGCGTACTACCCGGCCGTACACTGACCGGGGGATCTCTGGCACTCGGCCGAGCAGAGTGCCAACCGATCAAGACCGCAGGACCGCAACACGGACGACCGCCCGACCCGACCGCCCGACGACCGACCGCATCCGGAGGTGTGCGCGATGCTCAGTGAACGCAGACTCGAAGTGCTGCGCGCCATCGTCCAGGACTACGTCGGGACGGAGGAGCCCGTCGGCTCCAAGGCCCTCACCGAGCGGCACAAGCTGGGCGTCTCACCGGCCACCGTGCGCAACGACATGGCCGTGCTGGAGGAGGAGGGCTACATCGCCCAGCCCCACACCAGCGCCGGCCGGATCCCCACCGACAAGGGCTACCGCCTCTTCGTCGACAAGCTGGCCGGCGTCAAGCCGCTGTCGACCCCCGAGCGCCGGGCCATCCAGAACTTCCTCGACGGGGCCGTCGACCTCGACGACGTCGTCGGCCGCACGGTGCGGCTGCTCGCGCAGCTGACCCGCCAGGTCGCCGTCGTCCAGTACCCGTCGCTGACCCGCTCCACCGTCCGGCACGTCGAGCTGCTGTCGCTGGCCCCGGCCCGGCTGATGCTCGTGCTGATCACCGACACCGGACGGGTCGAGCAGCGCATGGTCGACACCCAGACCCCGTTCGGCGAGAACTCCCTCGCCGACCTGCGGGCACGGCTCAACAGCCGGGTCGTCGGCCGGCGTTTCACCGACGTCCCGAACCTGGTGCAGGACCTGCCGGAGTCGTTCGAGATCGACGACCGGGCCACCGTCAAGGCGGTGCTCGCGACCCTCCTCGAAACGCTGGCCGAGGAGGCGGAGGAGCGGCTGATGATCGGCGGCACCGCCAACCTCACTCGCTTCGGACATGACTTTCCCTTGACGATCAGGCCCGTCCTCGAAGCCCTCGAGGAGCACGTGGTGCTCCTCAAGCTGCTGGGCGAGGCCGGGGAGTCGGGGATGGCCGTACGGATCGGGCACGAGAACGCCTACGAGGGGCTCAACTCCACGTCGGTCGTGTCCGTCGGCTACGGTTCGGGCGGCGAAGCAGTCGCCAAACTCGGCGTGGTCGGACCGACCCGCATGGACTACCCCGGAACGATGGGAGCGGTACGCGCAGTGGCACGTTACGTCGGACAGATCCTGGCGGAGTCGTAAGTGGCCACGGACTACTACGCCGTACTCGGCGTGCGCCGCGACGCATCGCAGGACGAGATCAAGAAGGCCTTCCGCCGCCTCGCCCGTGAACTCCACCCGGACGTGAACCCGGACCCGAAGACGCAGGAGCGCTTCAAGGAGATCAACGCGGCCTACGAGGTCCTCTCGGACCCGCAGAAGAAGCAGGTCTACGACCTCGGCGGCGACCCGCTGTCCTCCTCGGGCGGCGGCGGGGCCGGCGGCTTCGGAGCGGGCGGCTTCGGCAACTTCTCCGACATCATGGACGCCTTCTTCGGCCAGTCCCAGCAGCGCGGCCCGCGCTCGCGGACCCGCCGCGGCCAGGACGCCATGATCCGCCTGGACCTGGAGCTGGACGAGGCCGCCTTCGGCACGACCAAGGAGATCCAGGTCGACACCGCCGTGGTGTGCGGCACCTGCTCCGGCGAGGGCGCCGCCCCCGGCACCTCCGCGCAGACCTGTGACATGTGCCGCGGCCGCGGTGAGGTCTCGCAGGTCACCCGGTCCTTCCTGGGCCAGGTCATGACCTCGCGCCCCTGCCCGCAGTGCCAGGGCTTCGGCACCGTGGTCCCGACCCCGTGCCCCGAGTGCGCGGGCGACGGCCGGGTCCGCTCCCGCCGCAGCCTGACGGTCAAGATCCCGGCCGGCGTCGAGAACGGCACCCGGATCCAGCTCGCGGGCGAGGGCGAGGTCGGCCCCGGCGGCGGCCCCGCCGGCGACCTCTACGTGGAGATCCACGAGCTGCCGCACCCGACCTTCCAGCGGCGCGGGGACGACCTGCACTGCACGGTCACCATCCCCATGACGGCGGCGGCCCTGGGCACCAAGTGCCCGCTGGAGACGCTGGACGGCATGGAGGAGATCGACATCCGGCCCGGCACCCAGTCCGGCCAGGCGATCCCGCTGCACGGGCGCGGCGTCACGCACCTGCGCGGCGGCGGCCGCGGCGACCTGATCGTCCACGTCGAGGTCACCACCCCCGGCAAGCTGGACGCCCAGCAGGAGGAGCTGCTGCGCCAGCTCGCCAAGCTGCGCGGCGAGGAGCGGCCCATGGGCCAGTTCGCGCCGGGCCAGCAGGGCCTGTTCAGCCGCCTGAAGGACGCGTTCAACGGCCGCTGACCGCTCGGCGGACGGACGGCCGCGAGAGCCCGGTACGGGAGACCCCGTACCGGGCTCTCGCCGTTCCCGGCCCCGCCGGGAAAGCGGACTATGCCAGGCGAATGCCATGATTCGGCGCCGTGACCCGGACATGGCACGATGCAGTCCATGTCCTCCGCACCGAACGGTCTCCACCCTTACCCGATCGTGCAGGCTCCCATGGCGGGCGGCGTCTCCGGCCCGCCCCTCGCCGCCGCCGTGTGCGAAGCGGGCGGGCTCGGCTTCCTGGCCGGCGGCTACAAGACCGCCGACGGCATGTACCAGGAGATCAAACAGACGCGCGGGCTCACGCGACGCCCCTTCGGCGTGAACCTCTTCCTGCCGCAGACCGGCTACGTCGACCCGGCCGCCGTCGAGGCCTACCGCGGGCAGCTGGCCGGGGAGGCGAGCTGGTACGAGGTCTCCCTCGCCGAGGAGGACATCATCGGCACCAGCGACGACGGCTACGACGCCAAGCTCGCCATCCTGCTGGAGGACCCGGTACGGGTGGTCTCCTTCACCTTCGGCTGCCCCGACCCCGCCGCCCTGGCCCGCCTGCGGGCGGTCGGCACGTACACGATCGTCACCGTGACCTCGGCCGAGGAGGCCCGCACCGCCCAGGCGGCCGGCGCCGACGCCGTCTGCGTCCAGGGCGTCGAGGCCGCCGGCCACCAGGGCACCCACCGCGACGACCCGCAGACCGACGGCACGGCCGGGGTCGGCCTGCTCGCCCTGGTCACCCAGGTACGCGAGGCCGTGGCCCTGCCGATCATCGCGGCGGGCGGGGTGATGCGCGGCGCGCAGATCGCGGCCCTGCTCGTGGCGGGCGCGGAGGCCGCCCAGCTCGGCACGGCCTTCCTGGCCTGCCGGGAGTCGGGCGCCCACCCCCTGCACAAGAAGGCCCTGACCGACCCGATGTTCCCGCACACCGAGCTGACCCGGGCCTTCTCGGGCCGGCCCGCGCGGGGCCTGGTGAACCGGTTCATGCGCGAGCACGGCCCCTACGCCCCGGCCGCCTACCCCCAGATCCACCACATGACCTCGGGGCTGCGCAAGGCGGCCGCCGCGGCCGGGGACCCGCAGGGCATGGCGCTGTGGGCGGGGCAGGGGCACCGGCTGGCCCGGGCGCTGCCCGCGGGGGAGCTGGTGGAGGTGCTGGCGGCC
The DNA here is from genome assembly GCF_042884105.1 of Streptomyces sp. NPDC058157. Lineage (NCBI taxonomy): Bacteria > Bacillati > Actinomycetota > Actinomycetes > Kitasatosporales > Streptomycetaceae > Streptomyces > Streptomyces sp. NPDC058157. The sequence continues at coordinate 41,939 of NZ_JBHVUQ010000012.1, read as the reverse complement.
GAAGTGGCCGAGGCGCAGAGCGCGTCGAAGGTGTTGCAGATGAGGAGAACGTCATGACGGCCCCCGTGTTCGTGGTCGAAGAGGTCCCCGCGGGGCCGGAGTTCGTGCTGGAGGGCCCCGAGGGGCGGCACGCGGTGTCCGTGAAGCGGCTGGCG